>NZ_CP129016.1:305000-485000 GCF_020524085.2 Halobacillus litoralis | reverse complement strand
GAGTATGTGACGAATATCAAAAAGAATCACTCCATCCGTTTAATGCCTGCGATTGATCAGGTGATGAAGGAGACGGGGATGCAGCCGGACGACTTGGACAGAATTGCGGTCGCTCATGGGCCCGGTTCCTACACGGGTGTGCGGATCGGATTGACGACGGCAAAAACGATGGCATGGTCGCTCGGGATTCCCGTTGTGGGTGTATCGAGCTTAGAAGCTGTAGCGAGGCAGGGAGCCTTTTTCCAAGGATATGTCTGTCCGTTCTTTGATGCACGACGGGGACTCGTCTATACAGGTCTCTATCGTTCTGATATGACGCTTGAAATGGACGAGACGAACGTCTTAATGGAGGACTGGCTTTATCAATTGAAGGAAATGAATGAACCGGTACTTTTCCTCAGTCAAGATATAGCGGTGCATGAAGAAAAAATTGTCGAGATTCTTGGCGATCAGGCGGTTCTCCCGAAAGCTCCTTACCACTATGCACGGCCGGCCATCATTGCCTCTGTAGCAGAAGACAAGGAACCAGGACCGTTGCATGACCTTGTGCCGAACTACTTGCGAATTCCTGAGGCGGAAGCAAAATGGTTGGAGCAGCAGGGGAAGAAGTAAGATGGCGATAATAAGGAGAATGACGAAGGATGATGTAGGAGCTGTTATGGAAGTCGAAAAGGCTTCTTTTGCCGTACCATGGTCTGGGGAAACTTTTGAGAAAGAGATGGAAGACAATCCTTATGCGTATTATTATGTCGTACAAAAAGAGGACGATATCATTGGATACTGTGGTTTGTGGTTGATCATTGATGAAGCGCATGTCACGAACATCGCCATTCATCCGGACCATAGAGGAAACAAGTATGGAGAACGCTTGTTTCGTTATACGTGTAACGAAGCAATTGAGCATGGAGCGATCCAGCTGTCGCTTGAAGTGAGAGTTTCAAATACAGCCGCGCAGCATATGTACCGGAAGTTTGGCATGGTACCTGGAGGAATCAGAAAAAGGTACTACTCGGACAACGGTGAAGATGCGTTAGTGATGTGGGTGGGATTAAAATGAAGAAAGATCAATATATTTTAGCGATTGAGACGAGTTGTGATGAAACGGCCGTAGCGATTGTTAAAAATGAAACCGAACTGATTACAAACATTGTTGCTTCTCAAATTGAAAGTCATAAGCGTTTCGGTGGGGTGGTCCCGGAGATTGCCTCGAGACACCATATCGAACAGATGACGATCACACTTGAAGAAGCACTGGATGACGCGGGGATGACACTCGACGATATGGATGCCATTGCCGTGACGGAGGGACCTGGACTGGTCGGCGCTCTCCTTGTCGGTGTCAATGCAGCGAAATCGATCGCTTTTGCTAAACAGAAGCCTCTTGTTGGCGTGCATCATATTGCGGGTCACATTTATGCGAACCGCCTGGAAAAGGAATTTGAATTTCCACTCCTTTCCCTCGTCGTTTCTGGTGGGCATACGGAGCTTGTATTGATGCATGAGCATGGATCCTTTGAAATTATCGGTGAAACGCGAGATGATGCGGCAGGGGAAGCGTATGACAAAGTGGCACGAACCCTGAAGCTTCCATACCCAGGCGGACCTCAAATCGACCGTCTCGCGCAAGAAGGGGAAGAGAGCATCGATTTCCCTCGTGCCTGGCTTGAAGATGGGTCCTATGATTTCAGTTTCAGCGGATTGAAATCAGCAGTGATTAACCGTCTTCACAAAGCGAAGCAGAGGGATGAACACTTGAAACCTGAGGATGTTGCCGCAAGCTTTCAGGCGAGCGTGGTGGACGTGTTATCCACAAAAGCTTTCCTTGCTGCTGAGGAGTATGGTGTGAAACAAATGATTGTCGCAGGTGGTGTCGCTGCTAATAAAGGACTGAGAGCTGCGCTTCAGGAGAAGTTCGAAGGAAGCGAAACAGAATTGCTCATTCCACCGCTTCATTTGTGTACAGATAATGCCGCAATGATCGCTGCTGCTGGAGCGGTTGCGTACAATCAGGGACACCGGGCAGGATGGGATTTGAATGCCAATCCAGGGCTGGACCTAGAGCTCTTTGGTGCAAGAAAAAAATAAGGTCGTGAACGTGAACGATCAAAGCTCTCCTTTATAAATAAGGAGGGCTTTTCCCTTTTTAAAGGGTGTTGTGTATAAGTGAGAGCCTCATTAGAGGAAATATAATTATCCACATGTGTATAAACATACAGTGGATAATTCATCAGTGGATAAGTAGGAATAGGAAAGAAAACGGTACCAAAATTGTGGATAAATTTAATGTTTTTTGTGGATAATGTGCATAACCCTGTTGAAAACTGTTAATAACGCTATTCAACTGTTGAAAACTATGTGGATACTGAATCATCATTCATACACGCTTATGCATAGGACCTGCATGCATTATTAAAAAGTGAATATCCATCATCCTTTGTTTGGATTCACTCTAAGGAAGAGAAAACTCGTTCAAACACTTTTCATATGGAAAAAAATGGTGTACCAGGTCATCCATAATATGGATGACCTGGTACACCTCTTTCTGTCAGTGATCACTCATGGAGGGTTTCCCATTCTTCCAAGAGGGCTTCGAGTTTGGTTTGGAGCTGGTTGTTGTCTTCTGTGATTTCCAGTGATCTTTCGTGGTCCTGGTAGATGTCCGGGTCACAGAGGAGCGCTTCGTTTCCTTCGAGTCTCGCTTCCAGCTGTTCGATTTCTTCTTCGATCTCAGCGATGCGCCGGTTTTTCTTCCGTTCTTCACGCTTTGCCGCTTTGTCTTCTTCAAAGCTGTTCTTCTGCTGAGCTTCCTGCTTCTTCGGTTCGTTCTGAAGTCGTTCGGCTTCTTCGATTTGCTGCAACTCGTATTCTTCCTGCTTCTTATCTACATAGTAGTCATAATCACCAAGGAACAGACGAGTCTCTTCAGGATTCATTTCCACAACCTGTGTCGCAATCTTGTTGATAAAGTAACGGTCATGAGAAACGAACAAGAGCGTACCTGGATAATCCACAAGCGCTGCTTCTAATACTTCTTTACTGTCGAGGTCCAGGTGGTTGGTCGGCTCGTCCAAGATTAAGAAGTTTGCTTCCTGCATCATCAGTTTCGCTAAGGACAGTCTCGCTTTCTCTCCACCACTGAGTGCAGAGACAGGCTTCAGGACATCCTCACCTGAGAAAAGGAAATTGCCAAGGATGGTGCGGATATCTTTTTCGTTCTTCATCGGGTACTCGTCCCAAAGCTCGTTCAGGACGGTTTTCGTTGAGTTCAGCTTTGTCTGTTCCTGATCGTAGTAACCGATCTGCACGTTCGTACCGATCAGCTTTTCACCTTTCGACTGTTCCAAGTCGCCGATGAGTGTCTTCAATAACGTCGTCTTTCCGACACCGTTCGGTCCGACGAGCGCAACAGAATCTCCGCGGTTCAAGTCAAGGGACACATGATCGAAAAGGTAGTCGTCGCTGTCATCATATCGAAACGCATAGTTACGCAGCTTCAACACATCGTTACCGCTTCGTTTCGCTGTCTGGAAGCTGAACTTCGCCGATTGGTTGTCGTCCTTCGGTTTTTCAAGCTTGTCCATTTTCTCCAATTGCTTGCGACGGCTTTGTGCCCGTTTACTTGTTGTGGCACGGACGATGTTTTTCTGAATGAAATCTTCCATGCGCTTGATTTCTTCTTGCTGTTTCTCAAAGCGTTTGAGTTCCTGCTCGTAATCCGCTTCTTTCTTTTTTAAATAATCGCTGTAGTTGCCGTGGTAACGCTTGGATGATTGAAACGCGATTTCGTACACGGTATTGACGATCTTGTCCAGGAAGTAGCGGTCGTGCGAGACAATGACCACGGCTCCTTGATAGCCCTGCAGGTAACCTTCAAGCCAGCTCAGCGTATCGATGTCCAAGTGGTTCGTCGGCTCATCGAGGATCAGGACATCCGGACTTGTCAGCAAAAGCTTTCCGAGTGCCAGGCGTGTTTTTTGCCCGCCACTTAAGGAGTTGATCGGTGTATCCCAGTTGAAGTTTTTGAAGTTCAACCCGTTCAATACACCGCGGATATCCGCTTCATATTGGTACCCGCCTGCGGTCTTGAAGTATTCCTGCTTGCGGTCATAATCCGCTAACAGCTGCTGGTAGCGTTTTTGATCGTCAAGCAAGTCCGGATCCGCCATTTGCACTTCCATGGAGCGGAGCTCTTTTTCCAAGTCCTTCAGGTGGGTGAACACCTTCTCCATTTCGTTCCAAATGGTTTCCTCAGACTGCAGCCCCGTATTTTGGGCGAGGTATCCGATCGTCGTTTCTTTTGGTTTGAAAATATTGCCCTCATCGTGACTCATTTCACCTGCCATCATTTTGAGCAGGGTCGATTTTCCTGCTCCGTTCCGACCGACGATGGCGATCCGGTCGTTCATCTGCACTTCCAATTTGATATTCGATAAAATCAACTCGGCGCCGAAACGCTTCGTCAATTGGTTCAATTGCATGAGAATCATGTCGTTTCACCTCAATAAAATCAGTGTATCTCATCGGCGCGCCACCTAGCAACACAATGCTCTTGAAGTATGTGAAATCTTTAACGACTTCCGATTGATTTTTTGGTAGAATAAGAGTAGTGTTTCAATCAGTACAGTTAACAAAAAGGGGTAGAAGAAAATGGCGGAGTTCAGTCATTTTAATGATCAGGGCCGCGCCCGTATGGTGGATATTTCAGACAAAAAAGATTCCGTACGGACGGCTGTGGCAGCAACGAGTGTACAAGTGAATGAAGAGATTTATCATAAAATCACCAACCATGAGATAGGAAAAGGGGACGTGCTTTCCGTGGCTCAGGTCGCAGGGATCATGGCAGCGAAAAACACGTCCGACTGGATTCCGATGTGCCATCCGTTGTCGTTGAAAGGCATCGATGTGTCCTTCGATTGGGAAACAGAAGACCAGCCGACATTAAACATCGAGGTTTCTGTCAAGACGAAGGGAAGTACAGGGGTGGAAATGGAAGCGCTAACGGCCGCTTCAGCCACAGCCCTCACGGTTTACGATATGTGTAAAGCATTAGATAAAGGAATGGTCATCGGCCCGACCTACTTGAAAGAAAAGACGGGCGGGAAGAACGGCGACTACACGAGAAACAGATAAAGGAGTCCGGTGCTAATGGATATCGAACAAACGAAGATTCCACAGGCGACAGCGAAGCGGCTGCCGCTCTACTATCGCTTTTTGAACAACCTTCATACCTAGGGCAAACTGCGTGTGTCTTCGAAAGAACTGAGCGATGCGGTCAAAGTCGATTCAGCGACGATCCGCCGCGATTTTTCCTATTTCGGAGCACTCGGGAAAAAAGGGTACGGCTACAACGTCGAGTACTTGCTCTCCTTTTTCAGAAAGACGCTCGACCAGGATGAAACGACACGTGTCGCTTTGATCGGTGTCGGAAATCTGGGGACGGCATTTTTAAACTATAACTTCACGAAAAACAACAATACGAAAATCGAAATCGCTTTTGATGCGAATGAGGAGCGAATCGGTTCTGAGGTCGGGGGCGTCGGTGTCGAGCACATTGACGACTTAGAGGAAAAGCTCGGCGACATTTCCGTTGCCATCCTCACGGTCCCTTCATCTGCCGCTCAAGGGATTGCGGACAGGCTTGTGAAAGCGGGGATCTCAGGAATCCTCAACTTTACACCAGCGAGGATCAGCGTGCCATCGAATGTAAGGGTCCATCATATCGACCTTGCCATCGAGCTGCAGGCCCTCGTCTATTTCCTGAAGCACTATCCACTGAACGAAGGGGAAGTGGAAGAAGACCAATAAGAAAGATAAACGAGTGTGAAATCATCTGGTTTCTCACTCGTTTTTTTAGGGGGGTAGGAATTTGGAAACGTTCACGGTTGGATCAGAAACAGATAGATTGGTTATCAAACTTGAAAAAAGGGATTATGAAAGCTGGCTGCATGGATTCGAGAGTCGGCTCCCGTCCAAGCACCGGCATGATGAAGGACAGATAGATATGAGTGAATGTACGAAAGAATGGTTTGGTGAACTGGTGGAGAAACACCAGCAGCTGGCTGTAGAGGATACCGCGTACGTCTTAGGCATTTTTCAGAAGGAAGATCATACACACGTGGGGATGATTGATTTCTCTACCTTAGTAAGATATGACTTTCAGTGGGGAAGAATCGGGTATGCCTTACATAACCAACATTGGCAGAAGGGCTTTGGAAAAGAAGCAATAGCAGAAGCATTACAGATCGCTTTTCATCAATTGAATTACCACCGAATCGAGGCCCATATCAACTTGGATAACTCGCCCTCCATCAAACTGGCGGAAAGTATCGGGTTAGAGTATGAGTGCACTAGAAAAGGGTTCATTCATGAGTTTGGGGAGTGGACGGACAACTTGATCTACTATAAGAACGCAGAATAAAAGAAGCTCAGCCTAACGCTGAGCTTCTTTTATATTATTCTGTATTCTCTTTCCAGCTTTTGTCCATCAGCATCTTGCCAGGCCATGTGTAGGCCATAATGCCACCATCCGCAGTAATATCTTCTCCTGTCACATAGGAACTTTCATCCGAGGCAAGGAAAAGGGCGACATTGGCCATTTCTTCCGGACGCCCCAGCCTTCCCATCGGTGTGACCCATTTATTTGCTTCACGGAATTCTCGGCCTTCTTCTTCCTGTTTCGTTCCGGCAAGCTCTTGAACGAGTGGCGTTTCGATGGTACCTGGGGAAATTGAATTGACACGGATCCCTTCACGCGCATAGTCGATCGCCATCGCTCTCGTGAAGTTCGTAATCCCGCCTTTCGCTGCGTTGTATCCGGAGCGATCGAGATCCGCAGCCTGGCCGGACATGGACGATGTATTGATGACAGAGCCACCATTTTCAAGCATAAGCGGGAGGATGTATTTGCTCGTCAAAAAAGTTCCTCTCAAGTCTACAGCGATGATTTGATCAAACAGCTCGACCGGATATTCGTGGACCTTTCCGCCTTCTTGATCGACGCCTGCATTGTTGAACAGGATGTCGACCTTCCCGTAATGCTCTTCTACGTAATTGGCAAACTGCTGGACACTGCCTACATCGGAAACATCAAGCTCTACGGCTTCTGCTTTTCCACCTTCGCTCTCCACTTCATCCACTGTTTTCTGTACTTCTTCTACATTGATATCCCCGCAGATGACCTTTGCTCCTTCACTGGCGAATCGTTTTACGGTCGCCGCACCGATCCCGGTTGCAGAGCCGGTGACGACAGCGATTTTATTATCTAAACGTCCCATATTAAAGACCTCCTTTTGTCGTTGGTATGACTTTTACCCCCTTATAGAAACGTCGTAAACCTTTGACAGCACAGAAGGCGCTTACAGTCGAAACATGCGGAATCATGGTTAGCGAACAGCTGAGGTGGTATAGTAAAGAATAGTTCGCGTATCGAAAGAAAGCAGGTGAGACAATGAGTAAACTGCCTCATAAATGGCTTGTGGTCGTGTCTGTCCTGTTCGGGACGTTCACGGTTATCTTGAACAATAGTATGCTGAACCCGATCCTGCCGCGGTTCATCGAGATTTTTGAATCGGATGCCGTCGCGGTCGGGTGGATACTGACGATCTTCATGGTATCGATGGGGATGACGATGCCGCTCACCGGCTATTTCGGTGACCGGTTCGGGAAAAAGAAAGTGTACCTCGTCGGACTCTGTATTTTCCTTGCAGGCTCCACGCTCGGATTCTTTTCATCGACGCTTGGTATGGTCATCCTATCCCGGGCGATTCAGGGTATGGCCGGAGGATTGATGATGCCGATCGCCATGGCACTCATCTTTAATTCGTTTCCACGTTATGAACGGGGGCTTGCGGTCGGAGTGTACGGCGTCGCCGCTATGGTCGCACCAGCCATCGGACCGACTATTGGTGGATTTCTCATCCAGTACCTCGACTGGCCGTGGTTATTCGCCTTCAATATTCCGTTCGGACTGACTGGACTTATTTTATCTTCGAAATTTCTCGAACGTACGGAAACGAATCCGGCGAAGCGGTTTGACCTTGTCGGTTTCATCATTATTGCGGCAGGCATTGGCTCGGTGCTGTTTGCCTTAGGAAGGGGAAGGACGCTTGAGACGTTGTTCGATCCCTTGAACATTGCATTGATTGTGGGTGGACTGATTGCGATCGTCCTTTTCGTTTTTTACGAAAACCGCCAGGAGGACCCACTGTTGAACTTGTCCGTCTTTAAAGTGCCGACCTATTCCGTTTCCATCGTCGTCACTTCAGCTGCATCCATTGGCTTGTTCTCAGGAATCTTCCTACTGCCATTACTGATCCAAAATGTGTACGGTCTGAACGAAGTGATGACTGGCCTGTTGTTTCTACCGGCCGCAGCCGCGAGCGGGGTGTTCATGTCGATCGGAGGACGTATTCTTGATAAGAAAGGCCCGAAATACGTCGTGCCACCAGGACTTACGATTATGGCGCTCGCGACCCTCGGTTTGAGCTTTTTACAGCTGTCCACCCCGTACTGGCTGATTCTTTTGTTGAACACAGTGAGAGGTCTCGGGATGGGAATGGGAAATATGCCGGCGACCACATCCGGTATGAACAGCATTCCGGAACATCTTGTTGCTCAAGGATCTGCCATGAACAACATCATTCGGCAGATTTCCTCTTCGCTGGGTATCGTGTTTTTCTCCATTTATTATGAAGTAAGACGTGCGCAAGTATCTGCGAATCCGGATATCGATATGCAGGCCGCCACCCTGCAGACGCTCAATGAAGCGTTTCTTGTATCTGCGATTGTGCTGATCATCGCGATTCCGTTTTCTTTCATATTAAAAGGTGTGCAGGATGAAGAGGAGTAGGAAGCGTAGAAAAAAGCAGGTCCACGAGTGTGGACCTGCTTTTTTTGCGACATTACTTCTTTTTTGAATTTTTAATCTTGTTGTGTAGATTGATAAGCCGGATCGCTACGGCAATGTTGAATGTCGCGACAATGGCCAGGATGATGGTCATCGCATTCCACACCGTCTCTTCTGCCGACTGTGCGGCGATGTACGTGAATGCTACCCCCATCATCATGTAAAGAAAAGCCATGAATAAGGGTGATGTTCTCATATTATAAAAAGCCTCCAATAAAGATGGTCTCCAGCTGTTCCTGCATGCGGCGGATATCCTCTTCAGTGAGGAAGTACTGCGAAACGACAACAAACGAGTTCATTGCCATATGAGCCACGATTGGTGTAATAATTCGTTTAGTTTTGACATAAAGGAAGGCGAAAACGACTCCCATGGAGAAGTAAACTAACATGTGGCTGAAATCGAAATGGAACGCTCCGAAGACGAGAGCGGATACGAGAACAGCCAGCCAGAAATTCGTCCGCTTATAAATCGAACCGAAGATGATCTTACGGAAAATGATCTCTTCCGTAATCGGTGCAAACACGACAGGAAGGAGGATGAACAACGGCGATTCACGGGCGATTTCCATCAATCCCATCGTATTCTCAGATCCCGGCGATACACCGAACAATTCACGTTCAATGGTCGCAGCAATGGCTTGGGCGAACAAGGCTAAAAAGACACCGGCAATCGACCAGAGAACGACTTTCCCCGGACCTGCTTTATCCTCACTCCGGGCTAGAGCATCCTGTGGATCGCGGCGGAGCAGGAGAAGGATGATGATGGTGGCAATCGTAAAACTGAACACAGACCAGACGGCAATCGCATCGAAGCGGGACATCCCCGCAGCCTTGACGAGAACCGGGACAGCCGCAATGGCAGAAATCTGTGTGATGAGATAGGTCACAATGATGTACCAATAATGTTTCGGCATAAAGGCACGACTCCTTTTATAAATACCTTTTAATAGCTTCAATATACATACTTTATGTATTCTATCACAGTTTCAAAACCAGACGTAAGGAATAAGGGTCAGTGTAAGAATTTTGTCGAAAAAGAAGTGCAAAATTTCTATAGTTTCTACTTGAAAAACGATAGGGAATTGCTTATTATAATAATTGTGTTAGCACTCATCATCAACGAGTGCTAATAAACGACAAAAATTTGAAACAACCATATCAAGGAGGGTGTCCTAATTGTTAAAGCCACTTGGTGATCGTATTGTTATTGAACTAGTTGAAGAAGAGCAAACTACTGCGAGCGGAATTGTACTTCCGGACTCTGCGAAAGAAAAGCCACTAGAAGGTAAAGTTGTTGCTGTCGGCACAGGCCGCATCACAGACAACGGTGAAAAAGTAGCACTGGAAGTCGCACAAGGCGACCGCGTGATCTATTCTAAATTCGCAGGTACAGAAGTGAAGTATGAAGGCAGCGAATACTTGATTCTGCGCGAATCAGATGTACTAGCTGTGATCCAGTAGTCACTTTCCTATAAAAATACTTAAGAGATACGATTTTAATGAGGAGGGCATTTTAAATGGCTAAAGAAATCAAATTTAGTGAAGACGCACGCCGCTCTATGCTGCGTGGTGTAGATACATTAGCAAATGCTGTTAAAGTTACACTTGGACCAAAAGGACGTAACGTCGTATTGGATAAGAAGTTCGGTTCTCCACTCATCACAAACGATGGTGTGACCATCGCTAAAGAAATCGAATTGGAAGACCACTTCGAAAACATGGGTGCACAACTCGTTTCTGAAGTAGCTTCTAAAACAAACGATGTTGCTGGTGACGGTACAACGACAGCAACGGTTCTTGCACAGGCAATGATCCGTGAAGGTCTTAAAAACGTAACATCCGGTGCGAACCCAGTCGGTATTCGTAAAGGTATCGAGAAAGCGACAGCTGTAGCGACAGAAGAGCTTCGCAAAATCTCTAAACCTATCGAAGGCCGCGATTCAATTGCACAAGTAGCAAGCATCTCTGCTGCTGACAATGAAGTCGGCCAGTTGATCGCTGAAGCGATGGAGCGCGTAGGTAACGACGGTGTTATCACAATCGAAGAATCTAAAGGTTTCAACACAGAACTAGAAGTGGTTGAAGGTATGCAGTTCGACCGCGGCTATGCTTCTCCATACATGGTCACTGACCAAGATAAGATGGAAGCGGTTCTTGAAGATCCTTACATTCTAATTACAGATAAGAAGATCAACAACATCCAGGAAGTCCTTCCTGTACTTGAGCAAGTGGTCCAACAATCCAAGCCACTTCTATTGATCTCTGAAGACGTTGAAGGCGAAGCACTTGCAACGCTTGTTGTGAACAAACTTCGCGGTACATTCAACGCGGTAGCTGTTAAGGCTCCTGGATTCGGTGACCGTCGTAAATCGATGCTTGAAGATATCGCAACACTTACTGGCGGCCAGGTAATCACAGAAGATCTTGGGCTAGAATTGAAGAATACAACAATCGACCAGCTTGGACGTGCGTCTAAAGCAGTCATTACAAAAGAAAACACAACAATCGTTGAAGGTGCAGGAAACCCTGAGCAGATCTCTTCCCGTGTTGCTCAAATCCGTGCACAGTCAGAAGAAACAACTTCTGAATTCGATAAAGAAAAACTACAAGAGCGCCTTGCAAAACTTTCCGGCGGCGTAGCTGTCATCAAAGTAGGCGCGGCAACAGAAACAGAATTGAAAGAGCGTAAACTACGTATCGAAGACGCCCTGAACTCTACGCGAGCAGCAGTAGAAGAAGGAATCGTTGCCGGTGGTGGTACAGCGCTTGTAAACATCATCAACTCTGTGGAAGGCCTTGGCCTAGTAGACGACGAAGCAACAGGTGCAAGCATCGTTCTACGTGCGCTTGAAGAGCCGGTTCGCCAAATCGTTCACAACGCAGGTCTTGAAGGATCCATCATCGTTGAGCGTCTGAAAGCTGAAGAAGTCGGCGTAGGCTTCAACGCTGCCACAGGCGAATGGGTGAACATGGTTGAACAAGGTATCGTTGACCCTACAAAAGTTACACGTTCTGCGCTTCAAAACGCAGCATCCGTAGCCGCTATGTTCTTGACAACAGAAGCGGTAGTCGCTGATCATCCAGAAGAGGATAATGGCGGCGGCATGCCTGACATGGGTGGCATGGGCGGAATGGGCGGCATGATGTAATAACGCTCAAACCACTTATGTAATAGGTTTTCTTTCTGCATTACAAATAAGTTTTGACTGGATTTTTCTAGAAAAAGTTTGAAACACACAAAAAAGTCTGGCTGGAAACTCTTCAAGTAATGTATAAATAGTTAGTAATTAAAGGACTACTTCCTAAATAAAGGAGGTAGTCCTTTTTTGCTTTTAAAATTTGCATTTCAGGTTTTTTAGAAGACCGTAAATTCTAGCCTTGTAAAAACATTTCTAAGAGAGTGGCAAAACTATGGTAATAATGGTGGAGCGATAAATACAAAATTACAACGAATCAGGGCATTTTTAAATTATTTGGTTGAAGAAGGTGTCATTAAGGAAAATGTAGTTTCTCAATTGCTTGGTATAGATTTCAGAGGCATAGAGGCCCCATATGAGAGCTAATATTTCGTGGGGATTGATAAAACTATCTAAGTAACAAGTCCTTTTCGTAGGAGCTGTATTTAACTTCGTTACAATCCAAATAACTTTTTCCAAAAGGATTTGTTTTTTAATTCCCTCTACTTTATTTCGGGCATCTGGCCATCGTAAACCGAGTGAACGATGGCACCTGCCACTGTTCCGAACGCCAACAGAAAAAATAGCAGATATTATTAATATCTAAAGTCCCATAGCCGAATGGTTTATACATTCAAGAAACCTAGGTGTGGAAAGGGACGAATGCACACCTCTTTTCCTATAGTTCTTTTATTAGTTTTTGTTCAAAGTAAAGAATGTATAACTTTTGACAATACTACAGCCCTTGATGATGTGGTATTGTACTTGTACGGAGACGAATATTTTACGATGAATTTTCTTTGATGAACATCAACATTGGGAAGCCTTTAAGAACAAATATGGAGCTAAGATCCGGCCAGTCGTGCAAAAGAAAGTGGAGAAGTTTCGAGATTATGGAAATTTTAAAAAGGGTTT
This sequence comes from Halobacillus litoralis, assembly GCF_020524085.2. Classification (NCBI taxonomy): domain Bacteria; kingdom Bacillati; phylum Bacillota; class Bacilli; order Caryophanales; family Bacillaceae; genus Halobacillus; species Halobacillus litoralis. Next base: position 472,004 of record NZ_CP129016.1, on the reverse strand, counting down.
TAAGCTTTTAGTATAGGAATAGATACACTAAACATACTGTAATACGAATTGAGGTGACCGAGTGGAGCGTACAGAGGACTTGATTGAGTTATGTTTATTAATGGGGAAGATCATGCAACAAAATGGAGCGGAAACCTATCGTGTGGAAGATACGATGACGCGGATTGCCCAATCTTTCGGACGGGATGAATCCCAAAGTTATGTAACACCTACTGGGATTATGTTTACGATTAGCCCTGGTGCCCATGCAAAATTAGTAAGAGTTTCGGCACGAGAGACAAATCTCGAGAAAGTGAACCTTGCGAATAATGTCTCCAGAAAGATTGCAAGTGGGGAAATGTCTACTCACGTAGCGTATAAAGAGCTCAGAAAGATTGAAACCAGTCCTACAGACTATTCCATGCTCATGCAAATCATCTCTGCCACGTTAGCGAGTGGTTTCTTTACTATCATGTTTCAGGGGAGCTGGTACGATTTCCTGCCAGCCTGCTTAGCAGGAGGACTGGGGTTTATTGCATTGATTAACTTTATTCGATTATTTGAAATTAAATTCGTTGCTGAATTCGTTGCTTCGTTGTTGATCGGTTTTACAGCCTTCTCCCTTTTTTCATTCGGTATTGGGAAGGAAGTTGATAAGATCGTTGTCGGTTCAATCATGCCGTTGGTCCCTGGTCTTGCTCATCACCAACGCTGTAAGAGATTTGATGGCAGGTCATCTTATCTCAGGACTCGCCAAGGGGGGCGGAGGCCTTTTTAACGGCTTTTGCAATTGGGGCAGGTATTGCTGTTATGTTTGCACTATTTTAGAGATCGTGAGGAATGACTATGTGGATTGAATATGCCATAGCAAGCTTTTTTGCATCAGCTGCCTTTGGAATCATCTATCAGGCGCCAAGAAATACGCTCGTCAAATGTGGTCTCGTCGGCATGGTTGGTTGGATGATTTACGCATTCTTAGTATGGAAAGAAGTCGACACTGTCCCGGCTACACTCATCGCCTCCTTTGTTATTGCCCTGGTCAGCCAGACGCTGGCAAGGAGATTCAAAACGCCTATGATTATATTTAGCGTACCAGGGATTATTCCTCTCGTACCAGGAAGTCTCGCTTATGACGCGATGCGGAACTTTGTACAAAATGACTACAGCGCCGCTATCTCTATTGCAGCGAAAGCTTTTATGATATCCGGTGCCATTGCATTTGGGCTCGTGTTCTCGGAAGTGCTTAACCAGATTATAAAAAAGGTGAAACAGACAAAAGCGCAAGTGAGGTAATGGGTGACTCTCACTTGCGCTTTTGTTTGTCTTTATAATCCACTGGATTAATCCTTGTTTTGGCATTCAGCTATAAAGTCATTTGCCGTGCTATAAAGGGCTGTATGGCCTTGTGTAAGGACTTCTACTGTCATGGAAGTTCGCCCTACAACTCAAACAGTACTCATCTCAAAGCAGTGTTAGATTGATTCCAGAGACATGAAAAAATTATCTAGGTGATGTTAGTGAGACTGGATTATGACTGGATACAGTTCATAAAGTATTAAAAGTTATTGTATTTTATAAATTAACTTTGCGATGGAAACCATAGTATAATTAGGTTTTGTAGGTCTTATTATTGTCCTATTAAATAGCTGAGTGAATGGGCGGCATGATGTAAGTTTGCCTGCCCAACCCTTAATACAGAGGGGATTTATGTAAGATAAGAGTGAAATGCTAATATTTTGCTAACATTGTTTTTTTTAACGGAGGCTTCTCATTAGTTCGCTGAACTTTTGGGAAGCTTCTTTTTTTATTTCTTGCGTGACATGGAGATACACATCTTTTGTAATCTGATCATCTGAATGGCCACGCCTATCCATGATTTGTTCAAGTGAGACACCCGCTTCGGCTAATAGTGATGTGCGCGTATGCCTTAATGATTGAGGTGTTAGCTCTGAGTTTAGATCTGCAAATTTTAACAACCTCCCACTCTATTCTGAATGGTTTTAATGCCAATCGGGTAGCCATGTTGCCGGGCCATTTTTGCAATAACAAACCTTTTGTTGTAGTAAGACGCAACAGGCAGATGATACGAGCCTTCACCGACCTATCGTTCGACCTTATTATGAAAGTGGTGCTATAAGATGGATTGGTTCAAGGTGGCCCAACAGGACTACGAAATCTACTCAGACACAAATCGTATTCCACAATATGTAAATTCCAACAAAATCACCGAAACGCAGTAGAAATCACAGGAGGAACACTTCCTGCCACGTAAACAAAATCTACTACTTAACGAATAACATTCGTAATAATTTGAATGTAATATCCAATTTAATGTAATATAGGAAACTAGAAGGATATTGAGGGATAATATAGAATCTCTTAATAGAGTGTCAGTGATAAAAGGGGTTATTTAGATGAGTGAAGACATCAGACGATTGGATATGACTTTAGAAAAAGTACTAATTGAAGTAAGGTACGATAAATCTTTACTGTTCGATGAGATTAGGCAGCTGAATGAGATTGCAAAACAATCAAAACATATCTTTACCAAGTTTGGAAGAGATGAGAGAAACGGAGCATTGCGTCTTCTAAACCCTAACAAAGAATACTTTGGTCATGTATTTTCAGATAGGGCATCAGTTGATATTGATAATCCGGAATCTTATGAGGAATTTGTCGAGATTTCCAGTCAAACGATTAATGAAATTTCAAATAAATTAGAAATAGATGAATTTGGCCGGATAGGAGTTCGTTTCTTTGTAGGTAAGCAGTTTCCTTCTACTGAAGCAGCTTGGGAATGTATCAAGAGCAAGCTTTTGGATATGGAAGACGTTTTCGAGGGAGAAACAGTTGAACACCCTAACATTCAGTTCGTTTTTGTGCGAGGAGATGTACGATTAAATGTTAGTGTAAGAGTAGAGTCTGTAACTTCAATCACCTTTGAGATGCCCACCGGGTCCCAGAAGGGAGAAAGTAAGGATATGATTCTGTTTGACATTGATGTATATAGCCAGAGAACGGTCAAATCGGGTGAAAGTGCTGAGTTTTATCAAGAAGCACACGGTTATGCCATCGACTTACTAGGTCGATTTGATAGTAAATTGAGAGGATGAGTAACTCATGAGTTTGGCAACGGTTGAAAAAGAAAAGAAGAAGAGTGCCTATCTTGATACCACCTTCTCTGACTCTTCATCCATGAAGCGATTTCTTTATCATCGTAAGCCTTCTGGTGAATTGATCTTGCTCAATTATCATCTAGAAGAGAAAAGTGAAGATTATGAAGATGAACAGCTGGAGTATAAAAATATTGATTTTAGTGGAGAATGGGTAGAAAATGAGGGTATAGACAAGTATAACAGTTTATGGCTAAGAGACTATAAAGAAGTAGAGCAAACTTCGCCAAGAATAACCAATAACGAAGCAGATGGAACTGACAGTTTTATCCCTCTAGAAGAAGGTGAGCTTTTTTCTACAGAATTAATTGGCAACTTGGAAGTGGCTCCTTCATACAATGGAATTAATGAGGATAACGAGAGAAGGATTGAGGAGGTAATGCAAATGAAGTTCAATACTTATAAGTACTATACTTTAATTTGGTCTCTTTGTTCTTTGTTGGTTGGTTTTTTTGCTACAGCTGGCATTACTGGCTTATTAGGACCGTTCTCCTCAACTGTTGGACTTGTGATGTCAATTGTAGGGATAATATCTGCTAAAATTGATTGGAACGAGAGGGAGGCAGCAGATGCTTAATACGCTCCTTTTCGCTACGGGTGGACCGCCTGATCCACTAAACAAGTTTACTACCACTCTCGCCAAAAGAGCTGTCATGAAAAAGTCACAATGGTTTGTAGTGGTAGTATACTCGTTGTTATTGATGTTTATCTCAAGCTATTCATTTGTTCCACAAATGAATGAGTCTGTACCTCTTACAGATGGGGATATACGAGTTGCCTTTTGGATAGGGACTGGTATGACTTTTTTGCTTTGTGGTGCTTTTGCTTTGCCTGATATTTTTTCCAAAAAACAAAATGAAGATGGAGAATAGATTTTTAAAATGTCATTAGGTTTGTTAAAAAACTCATTACGGACCAGTTCTATTTATACTTAATTATCTTGTGTTATAAGCATCCCTCCGGGGGTGCTTTTTATGTGGAAGGAGAGAGTAGGCTAACGATGAATTCTCTTACTGTTGAGGTAGAATCTCATCTCTCAATGGATACAAGGACCTTGCGACCAAGCGAAAGACTAATGGGGAATACTCATTTGTGCTTATTAAAACAGAGCAGAACCAAGAAGAGTACGAGCCGCCAGACAACGAGGCGATTATTGAGTTAGATGGTCAAAGGGCGGCCTCAAAAACGTGTTTACCGAATACTGTATGTTGATTAGTATCAGTATGGCTATCTGGAAGCCGGAGAGCATACCTTTGAGGATATTCTGCTCATGTATTTGATGGATCCAACTTCTCTTATGTACTGGCTCAAAAAAATCAAATAAGGGGTACAGGAAAATTCAAAGAGCTAATGGAGTTTTAGATACATCCATAAGAAGCTTAGTACACAAATATGAAATGAAAATGACGTGCCCAGCGTTTGGGTAATTCTTTAGGATATAATCAATCGTACTGTTTCGCCATTGACTAATGTATATCGTTTTCACATTGTTAGTATTGAGGGAGTCAGCTATCAAATGATAGAAGATGAATATATCCTTCTAACGTATTGATCCATGCTCTAAAGTCGCCTTTGTTTCCTCTATAGAAGGGGAATTAAACGATTTAGTAGAATGCACAGTGTAATAGAAAGTAGAGTAACACTTACATTTTTTAGGGATATATTAAAGGAGGGATCTCTGGATGGATAAAATGATCAGCGAGGCAATTTCCGTATCTACGGACCCGGAACGAATAGATGTTATCATCAAACAAGCGAAGAAAAATAAAGAAGAAATTGTTAAGAATGAACAGGTGTACTTTGATGAAAGTAAAAACAAAAAAACGAAGCAAGAATATTATGCGTCTGTTGATTTTTCGGATCCTGCCAACAGCACGGCAATAGAAAAGGTTACGGAATTAATCCAGTCGACACATAAAAACTATTTGCGCTACGACCCGAGCTCATACGTTTATCCTTGGGTGGACCTTCGACCTGATGGCAAGCTGCAGAGCATCTATTCAGGAGAGGTAAGAGAACCGGAGGACGTCATCCATGAAGATTATGCTGCTTCCCAAAAACGGGAACAAAAGATAAGAGCGAACAAAGAGGAGGAGAATCTGCTGCACGTGATGGCAGAGGCCGTTACCGCCTTTAAATACAATTGTGAACATGCCGTTCCTCAATCCTGGTATGACGCGCAGGAGCCCATGCGGGGGGACCTGCATCATCTATTCACTTGTGAACCTCTATGTAATTCAATCAGAAGTAATTTTCCTTATCATGATTTTCATGATTATCCGGCTGGACAAGAGGTGGGGGTTCTTCGAATTGAGGATCAATGCGGGAAAGCAGAGGATGAATTATTTGAACCGGAATACGCAAAAGGCACGGTGGCTCGAGCGATGCTTTATTTCTTGCTGAGATATCCGGATGAATTGGAATCAAATCATAGAGAAAAAATCGATGTGGACCTTATGCTTGAGTGGCATAGTAATGAACCGCCTGAAGTTTATGAATTTCACCGGAATCACGCGATTTTTGAGCTTCAGGGGAATCGGAACCCATTTATTGATTATCCGGTGGAAATGGATGAGTTATTCAGAAATAACCAAATGTAATAACGATCGTTCAGTATATGGTGCCCCGCAATGATGGAGCGGGGGAGGCACTTTCGCGTATTCCATTCCTAAAATAAAGTTTATTCTTGAAATCAAAGTTGGACTCTCAAGAAAAGAGAGGCCAACTTTTTTTATTTCATCCATTCATCGATCAAATCTCGAACGATTTCTCTACACCACGTTTACTTACACCCACTCTAAATTTCAGTCAATGACAAGTCATCCCCAGCTGTTAAAATAAATTCCTTATTTTTAAGTTTTAATCGAAAAAAAGAAGGGGAAAAGTTATTTCAGAAAAACAATTAATAGATAATGGGGTGACTTTATGACAAAAAGAGAGGGGATACCACCCATATCCATGATTGGTCTGCTTGCTTTAATGATCATATTTGGGTGGTTTCGGTACGGATACGGGTTATTGTTCAGTGAATTTAAGAGTGCATTCGATCTTTCTACTTCCATGTTAGGGGTGATTTCCAGCCTAACGTTTGTCACCTTTTTAGTGGGGGCGTTGACGGTTGTCCTTTTTGTATCAAGGTTCGGGTCACGGCATGTCATAATGGCCGGGATCATGACCGCTTCGACGGGATTGTTAATTGCCTCTCTTACGGGGAGCTGGATCGTTTTTGCAGCCGCCTGTTTGCTTGCAGGGTTCAGTCCAGGCCTAACATGGTCTTCTTTCTCCCAAAGTGTTCATGAGCACCTGCCTGAGAACATTCATAAGCGGACACTTGCCGTTATCAGTACGGGATCGACGGTAGGTTTAATTATAATCTCTACCATTTATTTGTTCCTGGACGGAAATTGGAGACTGGTCTGGGGCGGTGGAGCTATTGTGGGATACCTTATTTATTGGTGGGCGTATAAGGAGGTCCCGTATAAGAAAGAGAATTCAAGTGTGAAGCGAATCAGAATCACGGATCTTCAACCGTTGTTCACGAAATATACGAAGCCGTTCTATGCCGCGTCGTTCTTGTTCGGTTTCACGGAGTCTACGTATTGGACGTATTCGGCGGACTTTGTTCAGGATAATTTCTCTATCGCTAATTCCAATGCGATTTTTTTCTTGATCACAGGTGTTGGAGGTCTTGCCGGATTGTTAGGGGGAGAACTTATTAGCAGATGGGGGATGAGATGGAGTTTTACAATGACGATTGTTCTTTATTCCCTCAGCATGTCCGTCCTGTTCTTATCTCAAGGATGGCTGCTTGTATGCTTCTCAGGATTGACGTTTGGGATCTCCTTCATGTTATACGCCGCGTATCTGCCAATTTGGAGTGCGAAAGTCTTTCCGAAGTTCCCAGCCCAGGGGTTCAGCATCTGTATCATCGTATTGAATATCGGGGCAATCCTCGGGCCGGCGGTGTTTGGTTGGATTTTGGCTTATTCCACGTACAGTTTGATTTTTCTGTTGTTAGGGATCATCGGCTTGGTGAAATTGTTTGCTTTGCCGGTGTTGCGGAATGAATTTTAAAAATCAATGTATCGGCATCATGAAAAAAGTTCTGCTCTCGATATTCTTGTGAGCGGAACTTTTTTATATTTGTTCCTGTCCATCTCAACGACTTCCTAATTCGCTAAAGTGTTAATACGAGGGGCGGTTACCTTTATGATGTTTCACTTGAGGTGGAAAGTCGAATGCAAAAATTTTAACGAATAGAAGGAGAAGAAAGGTATGAAAAAAATCAATGCCTGATTATCGGCTGCAAAAATTTATATTCTTTCTATAATAAAGAAGTAGACGACCTTTAAAAAATTTAAAGAGGTGTTCAGATGATAACTGATCTTAAGAAAAAGGAATTCTATCAGGCATTACTTGAAAGAAACACCGAATATGAAGGTTCTTTCTTTGTAGGAGTTAAGAGCACAGGGGTGTTTTGTCGACCAACATGCCCTGCAAGGAAACCTAAATTTGAGAACTGCGAATTTTTCTTTACTCCTCAAGAAGCGCTTCTAGCCTCGTTTCGTCCTTGCAAGAGATGTTCTCCTCTTTCTCACCCCAATCAAGTCTCTGAACTTGTTCAAAAACTTGTGCAGGCGGTTGAGGAAAACCCAGAGAAAAAATGGCGGGAGAAAGACTTCCGAGAATTCTCTGTGGATGAATCAACAGCCCGCCGTCAATTTAAAAAACGTTTTGGGATGACATTTGTGCTATACGCCCGGGCAAGAAGAATGGGCCTTGCTATGAAAGAAATTCGATCAGGAAAGGCTGTTATTGATGCACAGCTACACACAGGTTATGAATCCGGCAGCGGTTTTAGAGATGCTTTTTCTCGGATCATGGGAGAAACCCCTACGTCAGTTCAAGAAAATCGCATACTCACAGTATCTTGGTTAGATACAAGGATGGGACCAATGATTGCAATAGCAGATGAGACTGACCTTTATCTTCTCGAATTTGTGGATCGTCGTGGTTTAGAAAGAGAGGTCGAAATTCTCAGGAATAAAACGAAGGCAGCGATCATACCAGGGAAGACCGAGGCCATCCAATCAATCGAAAGGGAGTTGGATTTGTATTTTAAAGGAGAATTAACTGAATTTAAAACGCCAATTAAATGGCTGGGGACACCTTTTCAAAAAATGGTGTGGGCAAAATTGAGAGAAATTCCTTTTGGAGAAACCCGTACATATTCTGAAATGGCTTGTGAAATTGGTAAGCCAACTTCTACACGTGCGGTTGCTGGAGCTAACGGAGCCAATCAGATTGCGCTTGTGGTTCCTTGTCATCGGGTGATTCGTAGTGACGGCACATTAGGTGGATATGGTGGAGGTATCGCAAGAAAGAAATGGCTTATAGACTTAGAAGGCAAAGGGGAATAACCTAATCAAACAGAATTTGCAAAAGAACGGGCACATTGATCTGTGAGAGGTGAACCTTTGATCATCTATAATGTTTGGGTGGTGGCAGTTCAGAAGTTATACAAGATTCCCTATCTAATCAAAAAGTGACAAGCAATGGCTTGTCACTTTTTTTGCATTCTAAGTAGGAGGCAGGAACCCCCTTTTTTTATCTAGTAACAATATAAGGACGCATCATCTCATAGTCTTCATGCTCTAAAATATGGCAGTGCCACACGAACAGTCCAGGGTAAGGGCCGAAGGGAATGATGATTCGTGTTATTTCTCCAGGTCGTGCCCGTACAGTATCCTTCCATCCTCTTTCATTCAAAGCTGGAGGAACACGTGGACCTGTAGGAACGATGCGTCCTTCCTTTTCGAAGACATCACGGTCGAAGGGTTGGCGGTCGAGAATTTGGAAGCGGACTAGATGAAGGTGGATCGGGTGGACCGCTTCTGTGTCATTGATCAGGTTCCAGATTTCCGTTTGACCTAGTTTCGGAGTCTCAGAAATGGGGTCCGACCACAAACGGTCGTCTAGCAAGTGAATGTTGCGTCCGTAGGAATCTTTTCGCATGTTCAGACGTAAAGTTCGTGCATGCTGATGATGTGTAAGCTTTGGAACAGGTGCCAAGTGAGCGGGTATGGAACTCTTATCCCTAGAAGTAAGGGGGTGGACCACGCGGAATTGCATCACACTCCCCGTCGTCTCAGGGTCTGGTTTCTTCCCTTGCGTTTCGTAATCGTTTTGCAGTATGACCGATACACCGTAACACGTAGAAAAATCTACAATTACATCCGCTCGTTCTGCAGGTGCAAGTACAAGCGAAGGGACACATATCGGCGTTTCGAGTAAACCTTGATCTGTACCGATTTGGATGAAAGGTTCCCCGTTGGAAAGTGAAAAGCGATAGAAGCGGGCATTCGATCCGTTCAGGATGCGGAAACGATAGCGTCTGGGCTCTACGTTTACATGCGGCCATACTTTGCCATTCACCAAAATCGTATCTCCGTAGAAATCTGGTATGACGGAAGGGCGGGGAGTCATTAACGGTGGGACTGGTTCATCAGGGTAGAAGAGGCGACCATCTTCATGGAACGACCGGTCTTGGATAATCAACGGAATGTCGAAGGGCCCACATGGTAGATTCAAACGGGCTTCTTCCCGGTCATGGATGATGTACATGCCGGCAAGTCCGGCATAAATATTAAGGCGCGTGAGGCCCATGGCATGGTCGTGGTACCACAAGTTGGTCGCGGGCTGGTGATTGGGATACGTGTACAGCCTATTGGTAAAATGGGGGCCTACTTTTTGAAAGTCACGGGTGAACCACGCTTCTGGATAACCATCACTTGTATCCGGCGTCACCCCTCCATGGAGGTGCACGACAGTCCGAACTTCCGGTTGGCTTTTCTCAGCCCCGTGTACAGTCGTATCAATGGGAAGAAAATGCCATTCAGGAAGTTTATTTTTCCATAACACGTGGACCGGCTGATGTCTCTGCACGTGAAAAGTAGGACCGGGATACAGCCCATTATAGCCCCAAACCTTCGTCGGAGGGAGGTCTCGGTGCAGTTTCTGAAAGGTTTCCTGCATCGTCACTTCATAAAAGGGCACATTCTGAATATGACCTGTTGGGCGGATGCTCTCCATAATGGGAAGGGGGTCCACGAACTTCTTCAGCATACCTATCTCTCCTCTTGATCGTTAGGACTTATTTTATTGTATTTGCAGGGGAGGGGGATTACGCCTGTTTCACTCTTTCTATCATTCTACGGAGATACAAAGTCTATGAAATATCTAAAGCAGCCAGTCTGAAATAGACTGGCTGCTCACCGAAAAAATAAAAATTATAGGGGACGATCATCAAATTCATAATGAACAGGACCGGGGGCTACTCTCGCATTTTCCAGAGCGGGTGTATCTGGTCTTGCGATTTGATAGACGGCTGCTCCGACAATCTCCGTTGTCTCTTTCAGTTTTTCTTTACTAATTTTATCTAACGTATCTTCAGGGGAGTGGTACCACGGCTCAAGGGGAGCATGAATAAATAGTGCGGCAGGAATCCCCTCCACATAAAACGGAACATGGTCGCTGCGGCCAAGCTGCCCATATTCGACCACTTCTGCCACTCTTGCGCCTGCAGATGCGCCTAAATCTGTCACTAGGTTTTTCTCTCCATCCGGAGTGAACATAATCAAGTCACCAGAGTCGCGGCTTCCGATCATATCCATTTGGAAATGAGCAGAGATTCGTTTGATTTCATCATCGCTCAGTGTGCTGACGTAGTGATAGGAACCGAGCAGACCTTTTTCTTCCGCTCCAAAGGTCATAAAACGTAACTCTGTGTCCGTCGGAGTTTTCGCCATAATCTTAGCTAATTCCAGTACCCCGGACACACCGGAAGCATCATCGTTGGCTCCTGGTCCACCTGCTACGGAGTCGTGGTGGGCACCCACTGTCACAATTTGGCCTGTATCTTTATTTTTGTGTGGTTTCATAGTGGCAATCACGTTATAAGATGTTTGATCGATGGGTCCTGCATCTTGTACGGATACTGCTGCCGTGACTTCTTCTGACTGAAGTTGATTCACGAGGGACAGTCCAGCTTCCCGGTCGATCGCTACAGCCGGAATGTTCTGCCCTTCATATGTATAACCGAAATCGCTGCCTTCTGCTCCTTCACGGTTAAACATAATGACGCCTACAGCGCCTTTATCGATCACGTTTTGGACTTTTTCATAAAAACTGATTTCGCCTCTTTCAATCAACGCGATTTTACCGGAAACGGTATCCGGGACATCCTCAGAGTAAGCCAGACCTACATACTCCAGGGAGGCTTCGACTGTACCGTTTACAGACCCATTAAAGGTATGGACATCACCAGCAAAGTCTGAGCTATTGATTGAAATGGAGGAAGTTCCTTCGTCCCACGCTTGGATGGTGAAAGGTTGCAATTCTGTTTCATAACCGTAGCTTTCAAATTCGCTTTTAATGTACTGAACGGCTTCATACTCGCCCTGTGTTCCTGCTTCCCTAGGCTGTTTTGACAACAGGTCTACCCGTTCGTAGAGACGATCGGCACTGATTTTTTTAATCACCTTATTATCAAAAGCATGATCGGCTTGTTCATTTGGAGCAGGGGGGTCAGCAAAAGTGACAGCAGGTGCAGAGCCTAAAACTAATCCAGCGGCTAACATGAAAGGAATGGCTTTCTTAGACAAATCAATTTCCTCCTCTTAAATCGTAATAGAACCGTACTATTGGTAGTTTATCAGAATTGTAATTATTTGGTTTTTAATATAAAACGAGGAGATAGTGGCTTTCCATATCCTTCTTACCTATGAGCAAAAGGAGAATATTGAGGGAGGATGTCGAATCTATAGTTCGTCATAGGTAGATCCGTGATGAATTTTGAGGGGTTTTCATAGAAGCTGTTACTAAAGGTTCATTTTTGCAGATTCCGCACTTTTTGACGACATGAAGAAAAACAAAGAATGTTTACTCCATGGTTTTGACTTTTGATTTCACATGCATCAAAATATAATTTGGATAGAAGAGGTGAAACGATGTCAGATAAAATGAATCATGCGCGTTGGTTCAGTATGGCACTGAAAGCATTGATTGTCTTAGCTGAAAACGAAAGCCGCTGTCCGAGTGGAAAGCTTGCAGAAAAGCTCGAGTCTCAGTCTGTTTATCTTCGTAAGATTTTGACTCACTTGGTCAAGGCGGGCATCATAAGTGCGAAAGAAGGCCGTGATGGGGGATACACCCTTAGTAAAAAGCCGGAAGACATTAAGCTTTCTGAAGTATATGAAGCCATTCGTGCTGAAACCGTGGTGAAAGACTACTTTGAGACAGAAGGGAAACACTGTTTTTCAGGGACTTCCCAACAGTCTCTATGTGATCTGCAAAAGGAAATGGAGACTTGGATTTTGGAAGGGTTACAAACGAAATCCCTATCTGATCTTATTGAACAGTAAAACGAAACGATAACGGTTTCGTTTTCTTTTTATAAGTAACTGTATTTGACAAAACAACAGTTAACAGCCTATACTGTAATTGTTAAAGATACAGTTGAAGGAGTGCAGATCCATGTCCAACAAAACGATGACCAAAGAAGAATATCTCAATAAAGTGAAAGAAATCGATACGACGAAGGAAGCTCCGAAAGTCCTTGAAGATACCGATTTTCTGACCATAGCGAAAGAACGCCGTTCCGTACGTCAGTATGACCCGGATTATAAGATTGATCGTAAAGAAATTGAAGAACTGTTGGAGACTGCGACGCTGGCACCTTCTTCATCCAATCTGCAATCGTGGCGTTTCCTTGTCATAGACGAGCAGGAAGAGAAAGAAAGACTGCTTCCCATTGCGAATAACCAGCAGCAAATTGTGGATGCTTCCGCTGTAATCGCGGTTCTTGGAGATAAAAAAGCCTATAAGAATGCCGATCAAATCTATTCTCAAATTGCTGAAAAAGGCAATATGCCTGAAGATGTGAAAGACATGTACGTCAACAGCATCTTCGACAACTATGGAAACTTCCCTGAAGAGCGTCTTGCGAAAATTGCTCACATTGACGGTGGAATCGTGGCGATGCAGTTCATGCTTGCGGCGAAAGCGAAAGGATATGATACCGTACCGATGGGTGGATACGATGAAGAGCAGTTCTTGAAAGCTTTCCATGTACCTGAGGAATATACGTCTGTTATGTTGATTTCTCTGGGTAAAGGAGTCAAAGCTGGCTTCCAGAAAACACGCCTTCCTTTAGATAGTGTCGTCAATTGGAACCGTTTTGAATGAGACGATAATTCTTGTGAAAGTGCCGGGTCTTCCCTTTGCTAAGTGAGAATATAATATTTTCTTAGCTAGGTATGCATATGATGATGTTGAAAAAAGATGACAAGCATTAGCTTGTCATCTTTTTTTGTATGTCGTACTCATCTAAAAAAATTTGTGGATTTGATCTCTAGTTTTTCATTGAAAAGTAATCATGCAGTAGGGGCCTCATTTTTTGAATGAATACCATTCATAAATAGAAAAGGTAAGTTTAACCTTAGGGAATCCAAAGAAAAAACTCAGGAGGATCCCTGAGTTTTCATAGGCACTTATGGTCTTCCTATTTGCATTGGTGCTTCCTGGAACGCAATTCCTCTTTCAATACTATCTACATCACACAAAGGTACAAAACTAGTTGTACCCGGTACAAGTAAATCTTCAACTTCAATTACACTGTTTTCCAGACCTCTGAATCTTCCAATATAAATAGCTGCCACTTTTTCTCCAAAAAAAGTGATCCCAATTGTATCGCCGCATCGAAAATGTTTTTTGATCATTTTTTCCAATCCGGTTACGCAACAGCTGCATACATTTACACTATTTTCATCTTTTTTAGGAGGATACTCTTTCCAACAGCTACAATCATAGTTATTATTACTGTCCATAACATTCACCTCCTTATACGTCGATAGATTATTATATGTAGAAATGAGAGTTTCGTATGGTTGTCTCTCTCTACCCTTCTGTATTCTTGCTATAAATTCATACATTCTTAGAAAAGGAACGAATGAGATGATGGAAATCACTTTGCCTATCGACGAGATGGGGCACATGGGCAGTATTCGTTAGTTAATCAGCCGAAGAAAGTAAATTTTCTTCGACTGATTTTTTTTATTTTTGATGAAGCGTTTATCTGCGCTTTAAATCAGTATTCTTGCGATAAGGAGGCCGCTCATTTTTTGTTCGTATTTCTTTGACAGCCTCTAATAGACGTGTTAGTGTTAAAAACGTTAAATAAATTCTTAACAAACTTAATTCACTTCAGAATTGGAGTTGATCAAATGAACGTAAATATAAAATTGAAACAATACATGAATGGGAAATGGGTAGACGCAAATTCAGAGAATACGCGTACGATTATCAATCCATTCAATCAAGAAACGATCGCTGTCGTTCCAGAAGGCGACGAAACAGATGCACAAGCAGCCATTGCGGCAGCAAGAGAAGCTTTCGATTACGGCGAATGGCCAACGACTCCGGCAACGGAGCGTGGAGCAATTGTACGGAAGATTGCTGAATTGATAGAGAGAGATAAAGAAGAACTAGCGAATCTAGAATCCTTGGATACTGGTAAAACAGTAGAAGAAAGCCGCGGAGACATGGATGATATCGCTGGAGTCTTCCGTTACTATGCAGAGATTGCGGATAAGAATGGTGGCGAGATCATCGATTCTCCAGTGCCGAACTCCATCAGTAAAGTCGTTCACGAACCGGTTGGTGTTTGTGGGCAGATTACCCCTTGGAATTATCCTCTACTTCAAGCGTCCTGGAAACTGGCTCCAGCGCTTGCAACTGGTAACACATTAGTTATGAAGCCAAGTGAAATCACGCCGCTTACGCATATCAAAGTATTTGAGTTGATGGAAGAAGCGGGCGTACCTGCGGGTGTGGCGAACCTCGTTCTTGGCGCAGGCGCAACCGTAGGTGCCGAGTTGTCCAGTAACGAAGACGTCGATCTTATTTCCTTCACCGGTGGTATTGTGACCGGGAAGAAAATCATGCAGGCAGCAAGCTCGAACGTGAAGAAGCTCGCTCTTGAGCTTGGCGGGAAAAATCCGAATGTCATTTTCGCAGATGCTGATTTTGACCTTGCTGTTGATCAGGCATTGAACGGAGTATTCTTCCACGCAGGGCAGATCTGTTCTGCTGGGACAAGACTGATTGTAGAAGAAAGCATTCACGATGAGTTCGTCAACGCACTTGTCGAGCGAGTGAAGAAATTCAAACTGGGAAGCGGATTTGACGAAGATACCCAAATGGGACCACTGATTTCCGCCGACCACCTTGCAAAAGTTGAAAAGTATGTAGAAGCAGGGATTGAAGAAGGGGCTACGGTAGCCGTGGGCGGTAAACGTCCGGAAGACCCTGAATTACAGAATGGCTTCTTCTTCCTGCCGACCATTTTCACCGATTGCACAACCGACATGACGGTTGTCCATGAAGAAGGCTTCGGTCCAGTCATCACAGTTGAGAAGTTCACGAAAGAAGAAGAAGCGGTAAAACTTGCGAATGATTCCATCTACGGACTTGCCGGCGGTGTCTTCACAAACGATATCGCAAAAGCAGAGCGCTGTGCAGCGAAGATGCGTATGGGTACAGTATGGATCAATGAATTCAACCTGTACTTCCCACACGCGCCTTGGGGTGGATACAAGCAATCCGGAATCGGACGAGAACTAGGTAAGTTAGGAATTGAAGAATATACAGAAACGAAGCATATTTTCCAAAACCTTAAACCAGAACAAATCAACTGGTTCTAAGCTAATTATTTATTTTTAACATTCATGAACAAAAACAGATAAAGGGAGAAGGGGTATTCCGAGCTCCTTCTTTCCGTATTAAACATCAAGGAGGAACAGTGTATGGCTATGATTGAATCATATGATTACGTAATCGTTGGAGGCGGTAGTGCAGGTTCAGTAATGGGAAACCGCCTAAGTGAGGATGGTAAAAAAAGCGTCCTTGTACTAGAAGCAGGACGCAGTGACTATTCTTGGGACTTATTGATCCAAATGCCTGCGGCTCTGCCATTCCCTTCAGGTAAAAACCTTTATGACTGGCAGTACGAATCAGACCCAGAACCATATATGAATGGACGCCGTATCCCTCATGCCCGAGGAAAAGTTCTGGGAGGTTCCAGTTCCATTAACGGGATGATCTACCAACGTGGAAACCCGAAAGACTATGAACGCTGGGGTGCCGATGAAGGAATGACAAACTGGGATTGGGCTCACTGCCTTCCATACTTCAAGCGTCTGGAAAATGCGCTGGCGTCACCGGAAGATGACATGCGCGGCCACGATGGTCCCATTAAATTGGAGCGCGGTCCAGCGAAAAACCCTCTATTCCAGGCCTTTTTTGATTCAGCAGTAGAAGCCGGTTATAACCGTACACCTGATGTGAACGGATTTCGTCAGGAAGGGTTCGGCCCATTTGATAAGCATGTGTACAAAGGGCAGCGCTTGTCAGCCTCACGTGCTTACTTGCACCCGATCATGGACCGTGAGAATCTGACAGTCAAGACTCGTGCTTTCGTTACGAGCATTGACTTTGATGGCACGAAAGCAAAAGGATTGACCTATAAGCGAAACGGAAAAATGCATCAAGTGGAAGCAGGAGAAGTCATCCTTGCCGGTGGAGCGATCAACACGCCACAGCTGCTTCAACTATCTGGTGTAGGCGATGCGAAACACCTTCGCTCTCTTGGCATTGATCCAGTTGTTGACCTTCCAGGTGTAGGGGAAAACCTTCAGGATCACCTTGAAGTTTATGTCCAGCACGCTTGCCCTGTTCCTGTTTCCGAACAGCCGAACCTCCAGAAGCGCCGTATGCCTTGGATCGGTCTTCAGTGGATGCTTGGACGTACAGGTCCAGCTGCGACGAACCACTTCGAAGGCGGAGGTTTCGTCCGTTCCAACGATGAGGTCGACTACCCGAACTTGATGTTCCACTTCCTTCCGGTAGCCGTCCGTTACGATGGACAAAAAGCACCGACAGATCACGGTTTCCAAGTTCACATCGGACCAATGTACTCCGATGCCCGTGGATCTTTGAAGATTAAATCAAAAGATCCAAAAGAGCATCCAAGCATGGTTTACAACTACCTTTCTACAGAACAGGACAAACGAGAGTGGATCGAAGCCATCAATATCACCCGTGAAATTATGTCCCAGCCTTCTATGAAGCCATATAATGCTGGTGAAATTTCACCTGGTCCTACGGTACAAACCGAGGAAGAAATCCTTGAATGGGTAAGAGAAGATGCGGAGACAGCTCTTCACCCGTCTTGTACGGCGAAAATGGGACCTGAAACAGATCCTATGTCTGTCGTAGACCCTGAATCGATGAAGGTTCACGGACTTGATAACGTACGCGTAGTCGATGCATCTGCTATGCCTTACGTGACAAACGGAAATATTCACGCACCTGTATTGATGCTGGCAGAAAAGGCTGCAGACCTTATCCTTGGACGTAAACCGCTCGATCCAATCGACGCCGATTACTACCAGCACGGTGTCCACCCAGCGGATGCAGGAACCGTTCCTAAATCTAATGCCAAAGCTGTAACAAAATAAAACGTAAAAGGAGAAGGACCCTTTAAAATGTATGACTCGTGAAGCGTACATGGATGAAGGGGAGCCTTCTCCTTTTTATTGTTTTTAACATGAAAAGCGTTCCATCCAAATAATGGATGGAACGCTTTTTGTACAAAAATATCACGATAAGAGACGGACCCAAGCTCAATTAATTGTACTGAGGTTCTTTTCGCGACTTTTTCCGTTCGCTGCGAATGGTTGACTGAGCGGCTGCCAGTCGTGCTGATGGAACGCGGAAAGGAGAGCAGCTTACATACTCCAGTCCTAAATCATAGCAGAACTGAATGGACTCTTTTTCTCCTCCGTGTTCTCCACAAATCCCTGTTTTCAGGGCAGGATTTGTTGCTTTACCCAGTTTGACACCACTCTCTACAAGTTTTCCAACACCATCCTGGTCCAAGGAAACGAATGGATTTCTGTGTAGCACATCGCTATCTACATACTGTTGAAGAAACTTACCTTCTGCATCGTCTCGACTGAACCCAAACGTCGTTTGAGTTAAATCATTGGTTCCAAAGGAGAAGAAGTCTGCCTCTTCAGCAATCTGATCGGCTGTGAGTGCTGCACGCGGTGTTTCAATCATGGTTCCAATTAAATAATTAAATTCCAGGCCAGTTTCTGTCTGGACTTGCTGGCTGATTCGAATCACCAATTGGCGCATTTCTTTCAGTTCATTCACATGGCTGACTAACGGAATCATGATTTCCGGTTTCACTGTGATTCCTTTTTTCATGACGGTAGACATCGCCTGGAAAATAGCCATGATTTGCATTTCGTAAATTTCGGGATGAATCATGCCTAAGCGGCAGCCACGAAGGCCTAACATAGGATTTGCTTCTTCTAATAATCGTACTTTGCGTAAAAGGTTTTGTTTTTCCTGCAACTCTTTTGAGTCGGGACTAGTGATTTGCAACCTCGTCACATTAACGAGCAATTCTTCTTTGTCCGGCATAAATTCATGAAGCGGGGGATCTAGTAACCTTACAGTGATGGGATGTCCTTGCATCGTTTCAAAAATCTGCTCAAAATCCTGTTGCTGCATAGGCAGGAGTTGATCAAGAGCCTCCTTACGTTCCATGATCGTTTCAGATAGGATCATGCTTTGAACGGTAGGAATACGGGAACTGTCCATAAACATATGCTCGGTACGGCAAAGACCAATGCCACCGGCTCCAAACTCCAGGGCTTTCGCAGCGTCTGTTGGATTATCCGCATTCGCCCGGACTCCGATCTTTCTTTCTTCATCTGCCCAGCGAAGCAGCAGTTGGAATTCTTCCGAAAGTTCTGGTTCAATCATTGGAATTTCACCGAGGAAGATTTCCCCTGTCGATCCGTCAATTGTAATGGTATCCCCGTGGTTTACAGTCGTCTCGCCTACGGTAAACTGTTTGGATTCCAAATGGATTTTCATAGAGTCACAGCCGCATATACAAGCTTTCCCCATTCCTCTGGCAACAACGGCGGCATGACTGGTCATCCCGCCTCGGCTTGTCACTGTAGCTTGAGAGGCGATGATTCCATGGATGTCATCAGGTGTCGTTTCAGGGCGGACGAGAATGACCTTCTTTCCATCCTTGGCCAGCATATCTGCTTCATCCGCATCAAAGACGACCTGTCCTGTAGCAGCTCCAGGGGAAGCGGGTAAGCCTGTAGCTAAATGTTCCCTCTTGTATTCAGGATCGATACGGTGATGGAGGAGCTGATTGAGCTGATCGGGATCCACGCGTAATAAAGCTTCCCGCTGGTCCATGATTTTCTCTTTTACCATTTCAACAGCAATTCGAATGGCTGCCTGGGCCGTTCGCTTCCCTGTCCGTGTTTGTAGGATGAACAGCTTTCCACGTTCTACTGTAAATTCAATGTCCTGCATATCTTTGTAATGGTCTTCTAATAACTGACAGGTCTCCACCAATTGTTGATAGACATCCGGCATTTCATCTTTAAGCGTCGCAATCGGCTGAGGTGTACGGATCCCTGCGACGACGTCTTCTCCCTGTGCATTGATCAAATATTCTCCATAAAGCTTAGACTCCCCGGTGGATGGGTTGCGCGTAAAGGCAACCCCCGTGCCGGAATCCTCTCCCATATTTCCGAAAACCATGCTTTGAATGTTGACCGCTGTACCAAGGTGGCCGGGAATTTGATGAAGGCGGCGGTACAGGATGGCCCGTTTGTTATTCCATGAGTCAAACACGGCCTTAATTGTAAGGAAAAGCTGTTCCTTTGGATCCTGAGGAAAGCTTCGCTTCGTATTTTTGAGCACAATCGATTTGAATGCTTCGATTACTTCTTTCCAATCTTCGGCTGTGAGTTCTGTATCGGACTGGTACCCTTTTTCTTCGCGGATTTCTTCCAAGCGATGTTCGAAAAAGTAGTTTTCTATATTCAGGACAACATTCCCAAACATTTGAATAAACCGGCGATAGGAATCATAGGCAAAGCGAGCGTTATTCGTAAGTTCGGCCATTCCTTTAACCGTGTCATCATTCATTCCAAGGTTCAAAACGGTATCCATCATCCCAGGCATGGAATGGACGGCACCTGAGCGCACAGAAACGAGAAGTGGATTGGTTGGATCCCCTAATTTTTTGTCTGTTTTCTCTTCAAGGACTTGGAGGGATTGTAATACTTGGGATTCGACTTCTGGAGATATGGATTTTTCTGCATCATAATAGGCGTTGCAGGCGTCTGTGGTAATCGTAAAACCATAAGGAACGGGTAAACCGATCCGGGTCATTTCAGCTAAATTCGCGCCTTTTCCACCTAGGAGTTCTTTCTCGTTTTTTTCAGAGTGATCAAACATGAATACAAAATGGTTTTCCATTAGGCAAAGCTCCCCCTTTTATTAAACATGGCCAGGATGATATCGGCTGTCTCTTCAATCGCCTTATTGGAAACATCAATCACTGGACATCCAATTTTTTTCATAATGTCTTCCGCACACGTTAATTCTTCGAAGATTCGATTCAATGAGGCATAACTGGCTGAGTTTGTTAGTCCCAGTCTTTTTAATCGTTCTCTGCGAATATCATTTAATTTTTCCGGTGAAATGATTAATCCAATGCATTTTTTCCTTGGAATCTCAAAAAGTTCTTCAGGAGGCGGAACCTCAGGGATCAGAGGCACATTGGCTACCTTGAATTGTTTATTTGCTAGATACATAGAAAGAGGAGTCTTGGAGGTCCTCGATACCCCGACGAGCACAATATCTGCCTGTTTCAATCCTCTGACTTCCTGTCCGTCATCATATTTCACAGCAAACTCAATGGCTTCCACCCGTTTGAAATAGTTCTCATCCAACTTTCTCATCTGCCCAGGCTGACGATTGGGCTGCAGATTGAATTTTTGAGAGAACGCATTCATGAGAGGATACATCAAATCAACCGCAATGATTTGTTCTTCATCCGCTCTCTTGTCAAGATAATCCTTCAAATCAGGGAGGACGATGGTGTAAGCAATGATGGAAGGGCGATACTTTGCAACCGTGATGACATTATTTATATCCTGCTCGTCCTCTACATAGGAAAAGTGCTGGATCTCAACTTCCTGACCAAAAAATTGACTTGCCACAGCTTTTACCATTAATTCAGCTGTTTCCCCGACGGAATCGGACACGATATAAACCATTTCTTGATTCGTCACAATCCATCTCCCTTACGTTTAGTCATTAGCGGAAGTGTATGAAAACGTTGGCTTATGTACAGTTTTCCAACCTTTCATCCCTTCCTGATTAATGTGTCACACTAATGTGGTGTTATTAAGTTAATGTGTCATACTATTACTGAATAGTATAGTATCATTGTTTGCGGATGGATACAACAAAAAAATCGTTTATGATTCATGCTCATTATTAAAAGACTGGTTGTCTGTTGATCCAGAGCAAGTTGTCTAAAGTTTGAAAGCGTACTATAATGGAAACGAATCTTGTACATAAAGGAGGGAAAATCATGCCTACATTCACCTTAGACGTCAAAAGTGAGGACAAACATCTGCTTTTCATGATGTCTATTTTTGGAATTCCAGCGGTCCAAGGGACAAGTCTGTCCTTTTTTAGCTGAATTCCATAGTGTGAACGTACGTATGATTTCCTTCAAATAGCGGAAGCTGCCACACGGGAAAGATCACGTGTGGATTTTTTTATGTATAAGAGAGGACGAATGACAATGTTTAAAACAAAACGCAATATCTATATGCTTTATTTCTATATCTTTTTTGCTCAGTTGTTTTTTGACCGGGCCTTGTGGGTCATCTACCTTGGTGACAGAGGAATGACGTTTGGTCAAATCGGTTTGCTGGAAGCTTTTCTTCACTTGGCGATTGTTCTTTTTGAGGTTCCTACAGGGATGATTGCGGATTTGTATGGCCGGAAAGTGAGTTTAGTTATCGGCAATGTGTTCAGCATTCTTTATGGTGTGTTTATGATGATCAGCGATACTTTTTCAATGTTCACGCTCGCCTTTTTATCGATGGGGATGATGGTGACTTTCCATTCCGGTGCTGAGCAGGCGTTTGCCTATGACACGTTAAAAAATGAAAAGCGGGAGAAAGATTATACGAAGGTGATCGGAAGCATGACGGCTCTTGCTCTATTGTCATTAAGCCTTGCCAAATTCCTCGGCGGTTTTATGGCGGATATCAGCTGGGGATGGGTGTATGGAACAACGATCTTCACCCATATTCTTGCTCTCATTCCATTGTTTTTATTGAAGGAGCCGGAACGTGAAAAAACGGAAGACATCGGCGGTCGCTGGTATAACCAGTGGGTCCATCAATTTAAATTAGGTTTGGTTGTATGGAGGGAGAATTCGGTCATCCACCGGCCTGTGGTGTTGTTTATTTTGGCGAGTGCAGTGATGGTGATCCTCGTGTTTTACGGTCAGGAGTACTTCATCCAGTTAGGCTACTCCTCTGCTGTGGTAGGTGCTGTATTTACAGTGGAGGGGCTCTTAGGAGTCCTCATGGCGAAAATCGCTTACAGGGTCGAAAAACGGTTTGAGTTTTTCAATATCTTATATTACGGCTTAGGGCTGTTCCTGTTATTTTTCATGCTATTTATCTTTGCCATGGACTGGGCCATTCTACTATCCTTCTTATTCCTTGCGCAGCTGTTGAGTCTCTTCGAACCCATCTTCAGCTCGTTTGTGCAAAACTTATTAAAAAGTAATGTCCGATCCACCTTCTTTTCATTAATCGGTTTAATGGAAAGTTTTATCATTATGATCAGCTTTCCGTTGTTCGGATTTGCGATCGAGCGTACGGGTTTTACCAACGGTTTTGCGGGCTTGCTGCTGATCTTTTTCGCGGTGGCTGCCGGATTCCTTCTCATTCAAAAACTTAGACAGAGTTGATACAAGGAGCTTCCCACTCAAAGGGAAGCTCTTTTTTCTTCCCTCTGTTTTACCGCCGGCTTCCGGTAGTTTATAATGAGGGGCAAATAAGCAAAGACAGGAAGTGCCTATGAGTAAACGAAAGAATCAAGGATATAAAAAGACGAATAAGAAACCGAACAGGTCTGGAAAGCCATATGGGAAACAGAAACCCTCTCCTCATACACCATCCAAAGGTAAAACTGTCCGTGGTCAGAAACCCGTAACGGCAGAGGTCACGTGCTCAGGTCTGACCGATGAAGGAAAGGGGATCGCCGAGTGGAAGGGCAATCGTCTGGAAGTCCCTTTGCTGCTGCCAGGGGAAAAGGCTGAGGTAAACATCATTCAAAAGGGTCGGTCTTTGGACGCAGAAGTAAAGCGTGTCATCACTTCAGCAGAAGAGCGCGTCGATCCGCCTTGTCCTTATTATTACGAGTGCGGGGGATGCCAACTTCAGCACATGAGTAACGATGCGCAAGCGCGTTTCAAGCAGGAAACGATCGATCACCTGATGAAGCCGTTCGGAAAGCCGGAGCCTATTTTCACGATGGATCATCCGTATGATTATCGGAATAAGAGTCATACGACATTCGGGCTGAATCACAAGCGTCAGGTCATTGGCGGGTTGTATGCGCAGCACACGCACGAAATCATCCCGATGGATCGTTGTCTCATACATGATCCAAAAGCGGACGAAATCATAGATACGATCAAGGACTACATGAGAAATTCAAAAATGCAGCCGTATAATGAGGATACCGGACGAGGCTTCTTGCGGCACGTGCTGATTAAAGTCGGCAAGGTCAGTGGAGAGATCATGGTTGTGCTCGTCGCAGCCTCCTCGGAGTTCAAAGGAAAAAACAATTTTGTGAAAGCTATGAGAAAAGCCCATCCAGAGATTACGACCATGCTATTGAATGTAAATAAGCGCGATACGAGTGTTGTTCTGGGAGAACAGGAAAAAGTGCTGTTCGGCAAGGGGACGATTACCGATACGTTGTGCGGACTGGAATTCGAAATTTCCGCAAAGTCCTTTTATCAAATCAATCCGGTTCAGACAGAGAAGCTTTATGGAAAAGCGATTGAAATGGCCGAGCTGACTGGAAACGAAACCGTGATCGATGCATACTGCGGGATCGGGACAATTGGTCTTGTAGCCAGTCGCAAAGCTGGTAAAGTCATCGGCGTAGAGGTGAATAAGGATGCCGTACGGGATGCCATCCGTAATTCGAAGCGCAACGGCGTGAATAATGCGCGTTTTTATCAAGGTGATGCCGGCGAATTCATGGTCGACATGGCCGCGCGCGGGCAGAAAGCGGATGTCGTCATTATGGACCCGCCGAGAAGCGGAAGCGACGAAGCGTTCTTATCAAGTGTTGTGAAGCTCAAGCCGCAAAAGGTTGTGTATGTGTCCTGTAATCCGGAGACACAGGCGCGGGATATGAAGTATTTAGTGAAGAACGGATATGAGGTGGAAGGAATCCAGCCGGTGGATATGTTTCCGCAGACATATCACGTGGAATCCGTGGCGAAGTTAGTGCTGAAAGGATAACCAATACCTGAAACCAAGGTACTGGCTGTTTTAACTAGAAAAAGGTTCATCCAGTGAAGTGGATGAACCTTTTTCTGTATTGTATGAACCTTGGACAGGGGGCCCAATCTTTCTTTTGTAAAATACATCTACTGATAATCCTTTGGGGTACCCCAATACTCATATCGATTGTAACGGGGATTTATAGAGTCAAAACGTATGAAAATTGGTGCAAGATCCAATTCGGGATAGGCTTTAAAGAGGGACTGGTCTCCATATCTGATCGCTTCAAGTGCTAATGGCAATTCGCGTCTGAAAATAGTATCGCGAATGGTTGATTGATTGGATCCATATTGTCCATCCACATAAACATAGACAAAGAGATAAGGAGAACCATGATCTATCCTCCATTCGGCAAGCACTTCATCTCTCATGGGGGTGATCTTGTCATAGGCATACGTCCATCCTATAGTGAGAAAAAGTTCGGCAGTCACGTCAGAATGGGTTAATGTGTACCTCCGACCTAACAGAGGTTCTGTTTTTGTAACACATGGTCTAAACTCAACGAAAAGTTTGTCTGGATCAAGCCTTTTCAAAGGGGGCCTCCTTTTCATGAAGGTATAAATTCATTACTGATGGAGTTGTCAGTTACTCGCAGATTCTCCTAAAAATCTTTCAACGATCTGATTGAACTTCTCACAATGCTCCCAAAACATAAGATGTCCTCCGAGAGTCTTCACTGAAGCGGAAGGGGTCAGCTTGTTAAGGTAAGCGGTCGCTGTCTCTCCCCAATGTTCGGCAACAACGAAAAGCGTTGGAACAGATCCACTGCTTTGCGCTGCCTCTTTTCGATAATCCGAAAAGAGACCGGAAGAGAATAAGTTGGACGCAATATAGTAAGGGGTTTTTAGGGATTGCTCTACCATCCAAGTCAATTCTTCTTTTTTCAGTTCCCGTTGTACCATGACCCCGGTGGCATAGGCCGAGATGAATTCTCTCTGTCCTTTTGGATGACGGAGGTAGTTCGTATACGCTGCAGCCAAGTCATCAAGTGGACCTTCCACCCAATCCTCGTCTTCTTTCAGTGATAAAGATTTTGGCGGCATATCAATCAGAATGAGGGACTTGATTTCATCGCTTCCGAACTGGCGGATGTACTCCCACACCGTTAGGCAACCAAAAGACCAGCCCACGAGCGTTGGATTCTCTACTTTTAATTCCTTTAACACTTTTTGTAAGTCCGTCCCATGGGTGACGTAATCATTTCCGTGGACGGTCATGGTTGAACGGCCATGGCTCCGGGGATCAATGACGATCGTGCGGTGTGTTTTTGAGAAGTGTTTCACCTGTTCGGAGAAGACTTCCGTTGTGAATGTAAAACCCGGAATGAATACAAGGGGGTCTCCAGTTCCGGTTTCTTGAATGAATAACTCAACCCCCGGGGCCACTTCAATATAACTTTCATTCGTGTTCATGGTGTCCCTCCTGTTTCTGCAGAATTCTAAGCACATTCTTTTAAATCTTATTCAAAAATGCTGATGGTCATTTCTCTTTCTGGGAAAAGACGGAACCGACCCTGTTTGGAGATGAAGGGGGAGGGGAGCGCTGTAGATTTTGAAAAAAGAAAAGGCGGACCTTGAACAGGCCCGCCGAAAGTTTTATTTTCTTATAAGAAAAACAGCACGAACAGCTGCAGGTAAATCTGCACCATGACATAAAAGGACAGGGCGTATTTATAATTGAACATCAGTCCGTTTTTAATGATGCTCAATTTGTTCACAGAACTCAAAATGATGGATGGCAGAATCAACGGAGATAACATAATCGAAATGACGCTCCCTGATGTAATCCCAAGAACCACGATTTCTGGTGGGTAAGGAAGGTCGACGCCCTGCAAAATTCCAGAGACGAGGACGATGACCGTTAACGGACCGAGTCCGATAAATCCAAGAATAATCACGACAAATGGAAGAACCCATAAGAAGTTCAAGAACGGTACGGCGTCCGTCACATAAAACAGGCCATCGATAATGTACTCGCCATATCCTGACTGATTCACCGCGTTAATTAAAAATCCAGCGGCCAGCAGGATGGAGAACTGCTGCGCTTTGTTTGGGATGCTTTTGGCTACATAGGTTTTTCCGTTCTCGGTAATCGCGCTGCTTCTCTTACGAATGATGAAGTAGAGGATGACCCAGGCCACAATTACGATAGGGATAATGAGCAGAAGCTGAACGTCCCAAAGGGCGTTAAGAAGAAAAATCGACCCGAATAACGTTACGAAAAGAAAGCCGAATTCCAGAGCATCACGGTTCCCTTTCGTATCCTGTTTCTTTTGTTCGGCAATCTTCTGAAGCTGCTCCTGGATGCCTGCCGTGAGATCCACGCCGTAATGACGTTCTTGATAATAAGAGAATAAGACAGATAATAAGATCCCGGCGAATGAGATGAAGAAACCTTGCAAGATTGATAAGCCTAAGGATGCGCCAAGGGCATCGACGGCAAAAATAAAGCTTGGAATACTGACGACCCACATCGTGGTTAAGGAGAAGGCACGTAAGAGGGCCGTTCCTTTATAATTCTCCCACGCCTCGCCCTTTTGATTGCTCAAAAAGTCGTTGATCATGCTGTAGACCATCGGAATCGATCCGAATAATAAAAAGTACGAAATGATCTGGGTGATGACCATCATCCCGAAATAGAACTTACGACTTGTATTCAGCAAGTTTTGAGCGAAGTTAATGACCGATTCGATGTAGGGCTTTTCCTCCAGTACCCAACTGATCGTAGGAACGATCAGTAAGAGAGCGATCAGTTCGCTCATCACCGTAAACCCGGATACGGTCCCTTCAATGAGGGAGGTCCCTGCAGAAATGTGAACAATCAATGCGATAATGAGCAGCAAAAGGGAGATCGCTGCCTGTTTCACCGGAAGGAAAAAGTAACCCAGTACAAAAGCCGCCAAACCGAATAAGGAAAGAGTGGTGGAAAGCGATTCTCCACCTATAAAATAAACGACAAAATGCATGAGGACATACAAGCTGATAAATAAGGTGTACCCTCGTTTTGCGATTTGTACCATGATGGATGCTCCATTCTTAGATCAAAGTGTTAACCTTACATATCTTATCATAAGCCATATTCATTAGCTTGAATCGTGCACGGGTGATCGACTGCAGGGATGTGGTATGAGAAAACAGCCGGATTTCTGGAGTACGAGAGGCTCACGTTGGTTTAGTGCTTTCTCACTAAATAAGGGTTACAAATGAACTGAATTTATGGATTATACCTACTGAATGGTTTGATGAAAAAGGAAAGCGGCAATATTCCCGAGTGTAACCAAAAAGTGGGAGGAGATATCATGAACCGTTTTACAATTCCGCGCGACATTTATTTTAGTGAGAACGCTCTTGATATATTGAAATCTGTAGAAGGAAAGAAAGCCTTACTTGTGATTGGTGGAGGTTCCGTTAAAGAAAACGGGAACCTCGAAACGATTGAAAACAATCTAGCAGAAGCGAATATAGAGACCAAGCTTATTGAAGGGATAAAAGAAGAACCTTCCACGAAGCTTGTACAAGAACATCTGGACACAGTGATGAGTTTTGAACCTGATTGGATCATAGGTATAGGCGGTGGCTCACCGATGGATGCGGCTAAAGCCTTTTGGTTGTTCTATGAACATCCGAATCTAAGTTTCGAAGACGCGACCAAACCGTTTGAGCTGCCCGAACTTCGTTCCAAAGCGAAATTCATCGGTATTCCAACGACAAGTGGAACAGCATCGGAGATCTCCAACCTTTCCGTCATTACCGATTCAGAAACAGGGGTGAAATATCCGTTAGCCAGCTTTGAACTGACGCCTGATTTAGCCATCATCGACCCTGTAATGGTTGAATCTATGCCCAAACGTGTAACGGCATACAGCGGTATGGATGCTGTCACCCACAGCATTGAAGCCTATGTAGCGAAACCAAGAACAACTTTTACAGATGCGCTTGCAAAAGAAGCGGCCGAAATTTTGAAAGAACATCTTCTTTCCTCCTATAAAGGAGATAAAGAAAGCCGTGAAAAAGTCCACTATGCCCAGGCAATGGCAGGTATGGCCTTCTCTAATGCGGTATTAGGCAACGTACACAGCTTAGCCCATAAGAGTGGACCAACGTTCGGAGTACCGCATGGCTGTGCCAATGCGATTTATCTTCCTTATGTTATCCAATTCAACAGAAGTGTTGTAGAAGATCGTTTTGCCGCTTTAGCGAAAAGAATCGGTTTGAAAGGGCAGAATGATCAGGAACTCGTCGATGCTCTTATTGAATGGGTCCGGGAGTTTGAATCGTGAAATGGACGTACCAAATACACTGCAGGAATTTGGTGTGTCCGAAGAGTTATTCAAAGAACATGTGGATACGATGGCTGAAAATGCGGTAGAAGATCCGTGTACAGGAACGAATCCGCGTGAAACATCCGTAGAAGAAATGAAAAAGCTTTTTGTCGCCGCTTATTATGGGCAGGATGTAGATTTTTAAAGAGAAGACTTATAGAGATCAGTCCACCACTGGACTGGTCTCTTTTTTCTGGACAAAAAAACGGCGATCGACTTTAATAGAGGGGAAAGGAGTTCACTTATGATCATAAAACCCCGTACCATCCCACCTGACATTGTCCATCTGGAAATATTAAAGCACCGCCTCAAGCCTCATCACCCCGCTGTCCCCCAAGGCGAGTCGCGCCAAAGGTGTAGCGAGTCGCGCCAAACGGAGAGTAGCTCGCCCCAAAGGTCCAGCGCACCTCGCCAAAGTAAAAAGAACGTCGTCAATCCCTTGCTTTACGCTTCATCCCATAGTACTCTTGGGGTTCAATGAAGGGAGTGGAGAGACCATGACACGAGTGGTCATCTTAGCGGAAAAACCCTCTCAGGCAAAAGCATATGCAGAGGCTTTTACAATACAGGAAAAAACGAAAACGTATATTGTACTTAAACCGGATGATACCTTCCCGAACGGGGCGACGATCACGTGGGGCGTCGGTCATCTAGTGGAATTGAAAGAACCGCATGACTATAAACCGGAATGGAAGCGCTGGAAGCTTGATCAGTTGCCGATTGTTCCGGATCGATTTCTTGAAAAAGTATCAAAAGGGAAGTGGGAGCAGTTTAAAGAGGTCAAGCGGCTGTTCCAACAAGCGGACGTGCTTGTGAATGCGGCCGATGTCGACCGGGAAGGGTCGAACATTTTTTACAGCATTCTCCGTTTAACAGGCGTGAAGGGGAAACCTGTTCGCCGGCTGTGGATCAATTCCCTTGAGAAGGACGAAGTGCGTAAGGGATTTAACAATCTACGAAACAATGAAAAAGACTTACGTATGTTTGATGAAGCGAAAGCCCGTCAAATCAGTGATTGGATGGTAGGGATCAACGCGAGTCGTCTGTTCACACTGCATTTGCAGAAGAAAGGCTTCGGAAGTTACTTAACGATCGGCCGTGTGCAATCGCCGACGGTGTACTTGATTTACCAGAGGCACAAGGAAATTGAGAACTTTGTGTCCGAGCCTTTTTACCAAATCGAGGGGCTTTTTCAATCAGAGGAAGGTTCCTACAAGGGACTGGCTGAAATTAAGGAAAAGGATAAAGCTAAGGTCCAGGAGCTTATGGACAAGCATGGGCTGAAGGAAAAGGTAGACCACCAGGGGATGGTCCAGCGTGTAGACAAAAAGACGAAGCATCAAAAATCCCCGAAGCTGCATTCGCTTTCCACGTTGCAAAGTGTTGCGAACAGACGTTGGAAGTACACACCGTCACAAGTGTTGAAGACGATGCAGAAGCTCTATGAGAAAAAACTAGTCTCCTATCCGCGAACCGACTGTAATTACATCACGGAAAGCGAGTTCTCTTATTTAGTGAACAACCTGAAGTCCTACCAAGATCCACTTAACGCTTCTTTCACCCCTATCTCTTTAAAACCAAGGAAGCGATATGTCGACAGCACGAAAGTTCAGGAGCACTATGCCATCATCCCGACGAAGTCCATTCCGACGGAAAAGAAACTGAATGGGCTGAGCCGCGAGGAACGCAACATATATACAGAAGTCTTAGCGACGACGCTCGCGATGTTCCATAGTGATTACGTCTATGAAGAGACAACGATCTTCACCCATGTCCATGACCTTCCTTTCAAATCGACAGGACGGAGAGAAGTCCACCAAGGTTGGAAAGAGCTTTTCCCTAAGCCGTCGAAAGCGAAACAGGAAAAAGATGCGCTGCTTCCGAATGTTCAAAAAGGGGAAGAGGTAGGCGCGCGCCTTCATATTAAAGAAAGTATGACGCAGCCGCCGAAGCCCTATACCGAAGGCCAGCTGATCAACATGATGAAAACGTGTGGAAAGCTCATGGATGACGAGGGAGACGTGGAGATCCTGAAAGAGGTGGAAGGCCTCGGGACTGAAGCGACCCGCTCAAGCATCATTGAAACGATCAAGGCGCAAAAATACATTGAAGTGAAAAAGAACAACGTCTACGTCACGGCTAAAGGCATCACACTTTGTGAAGCTATCGAAGGGACGCTGTTATCGAGCCCTTCCATGACCGCCAAGTGGGAGTCGTATTTGAAGAAAATCGGAAGTGGCGAAGGCTCGAAACAAATGTTCATCAAGCAGACGAGCCAGTTTATTGAAAAACTGATCCAGGAGACCCCTGATTCCATTCAACAGGTTCAAATCCGGAATACAGGTGAAAAGAAAAAGTGGAATACCCCCATTGCCAAATGCCCGGCCTGCCAGACGGGTTCCATTATGGACCGTTACAAGTTTTATGCGTGTTCCGAATACAAAAAAGGGTGTAAGGTAAGTTTTCCGAAAAGGTTGGCAGGGAAGTCGCTGAGTGCAAATATGATTAAAACGCTTTGCGAGAAAAAACGTACGAAGGTATTAAAAGGGTTTAAGGGAAAGAAGACGTTCAGTACGGCTCTAACACTGGATGAAGATTTCAAAATTAAATTCGATTTTAAAAAGAAAGCAGAAGAAAAAAGTTAAATATGTCATTCGGTGCCTGCCTCTCTATGTGTGAACCTATTCGCGCAAGGAGGCAGGCTTTTTCCGTTGAGAACACTTGGTTTGACCTCATCTCCCTACAAAACTATACATCAAGGACACTCTTCACTTTCCCTGCATAGGATAAATCAGCAAATGGGAAGGGATTTGAGAAAATGTATGTTGGACCCTATACGCATCCATATTATGTGAACCAGCCAGTGTATGGTTACAGAAATCCTGCAGGGTACTGGTCTGCACCTAACCAACAATATGGCTTCTATAACAGGGTGACGCTGAAAGATTATGGATCCAATCCATTCGTCATCAATATCAATGAAGCGACGACGCAAAATCAAAACTATCGTACGGCTTTATGGACGGGATCAAATTTACAAGTAACCTTAATGAGTATTCCTCCAGGCGGAGATATTGGGTTAGAAGTGCATCCAAGTGTCGATCAGTTCCTGCGTATTGAACAGGGGCAGGGGATTGCTCAAATGGGCGAGAGTCAAAACAATTTAAGTTTTGAAAGAAATGTCTATGATGATGACGCCATTTTCATTCCTGCTGGAACATGGCACAATGTAACCAATACAGGGAATACGCCACTTAAGCTCTATTCAATCTATGCTCCTCCCAATCATCCATTTGGTACGGTTCATGTGACCAAAGCAGATGCCATGGCTGCGGAAGAAGGAAACGGGCAGGAGAATGGAAATCCCGTTGTATATGGGAAGACTCCAGACGAATGGGTGAAGTACACGGAATACTTGGTGGATGAAGGGTTAGAAGATGTTAAAAGAGGGATCAATGCTACGCACATCCTTCAAGAATTCATCTTAATGGGATTGCTTGTAGGGAAGGGATATACTCCTGAAAAAGCATATGAAACAGTAGAAGAGTGGGAAAGGACAGGAAAGTCAAAACTTCTACAACAAAGTAAAAACATGTAGTAGCGGAAGGGAAACTTATCTTGGTTGTTCTTTCGCTATTCAGTGTACCAAGTTCGTGAATCCAGCCGGGGCCGTTCACTAGGTCATCCATCTTTCCTAGTTATCTTGGTTAGGTGAAAACACTATCTCCTTACAATGTGGTAAACGTGGGGAGATAGTGTTTTTTTAATAAGATCAACCATTCTTTGGGGGTCAGACGAATAAAAATAGTAATCTATTTACCATTTGTGAACAATTTTGTAATTTTTATAAAAACTCAGGAATAAATCATAAAAAGGTGGTAAGATATTTCTCATATCCGATCTTCCTCAAGGATATACGTTTTTGAAAGCGTTCTATTAAAACAAGAAGAGGTTGATGAAAAGTTGACATTAACAGTGAAAGAAGCTTCCATTTTTGACCACAAGGGCAACAGGATTATGACGGAAGACCGTGAGATTTCCATCATTGCAAAAATGGAAGATCCTAAGATTGCTATATTGGGAAATGTCGTCAGTGATGCAGAATGCAATGAGCTTATCCGTCTTTCTCAAAACCGGATGAACCGTTCAAAAATCGGGTCACGTCATGAAGTGAATGACATTCGGACAAGCAGCAGCACATTTTTACCTGAGGATGATATCACAACACGCATTGAAAGGCGGTTGGCGCATATCATGAATGTACCCGTTGAACATGGAGAAGGACTTCACATCTTGAATTATAAGCAAGGCCATGAATATAAAGCACATTATGATTACTTTAAATCGAAGGTCCATGCAAAGAACAATCCGAGAATCAGTACGCTTGTTCTTTATTTAAACGATGTTGAAGAGGGTGGAGAAACGTACTTTCCACAGATGAATTTATCTGTCTCCCCGCAAAAAGGCATGGGCGTCTATTTCGAATATTTTTATTCCGATCCTGTGATCAATGAACGAACCCTGCATGGAGGATCGCCGGTCACAATCGGGGAAAAATGGGCAGCTACGATGTGGGTGAGAAGAAAACAGTATAGATAAAGACAGCGCCGTAGAGAAATGGCGATTTATAACATAATGAAACACCCAGTAGTGCCCTCAGTGTGGCAATGCTGGGTGTTTTTTTATGACAGAAAGGATAAGTCGCTGTAAGCACCATTACTTCATTCTTGTGTTTTCTACGATTTTATTCGCTCTTTTAAATGCTTGCTGGAACTTTACTTCTTGTGCTTTCGTTAATGTACTTCTTTTTTCTTTGGAAATTTGGGCTTTCGATTTCATTCCTAATCCCTCCTTTGCCTGTCATTAGTTTCATTATGAACGGTTTGGGAAAAGGTTATTCTATAGCTGGGCGTGTTGGTCCTCTCCCAAAACTATTGCCATTGCTTTAGGAGTGACAGGGTCGACTTGTGGCAAGCACTGGAAGGGTATAGAATATATAGTGTTGATTCGTAGGAAAGTGAGTGATGACGATGGATAGAATCGGTGTGTTGACGAGTGGAGCAGATGCTCCCGGAATGAACGCAGCCATACGATCAGTCGTGAGATCAGGAATCTATTACGGCGTTGAAATGGTTGGAATCAAGTATGGTTTTCAAGGTCTGTTGAATGAAACGTTGGAGAAAATGGAGGCATCATCTGTAGGCTCTATTATTCAACGTGGAGGGACAATCCTGCAATCCTACACATGTGATGAGATTCACACGGATGCAGGTCAGGAGAAAGCCATTGAAAATCTGCACAAACAAGGAATCGATTCCTTAGTTGTGATTGGTGGAAGAGAAGACTTAGCAGTCGCTGCTTCGTTACAAAAAAAGAACTTTCCATGTGTCGGCATCCCGGCTACGATTGATAACGATATCCCGGGTGTAGCTGAGGCCATCGGCTTTGATACAGGGTTAAATACAATCATTGATTATATTGATCGCCTTCGTGATACGGCGTCTTCTCATGAAAAATCCTCAATTATTGAAGTGATGGGAAGAGATACAGGGAATCTGGCGTTATGGTCAGGGCTTGCTGGTGGAGCCGAGAATATTTTGATCCCTGAGAAAAAAGAGGACATGAACACCATTATAGATCAGATCAAAAGTGGACCTTCCAGGGACAAAAGATATAGTATCATCATAGTAGCTGAAGGTAGTGGTATGAATGGAATCGATCTCAATGCCAAGTTGAAAGAAGAAGCAGGGATTGAATCCCGTGTCACTGTTCTAGGCCACACACAGCGCGGGGGAGCTCCAACGGCGAGAGATCGAGTGCTGGCCAGTCGATTAGGGGCACACGCTATTGATCTGCTGCTCTCAAAGGAATCCGGCAAGGTCGTCGGTCTGAAAAACAATACCCTTGAGAGCTATGCATTCGACCATGTCTTTTCACAAACGTCTCAAATTGATGAAGGTATGTATGAGTTATTAGGGAGAATGTCTATATAGAAGGAGAAGGAAGGACAGCGTGAAAGACGTTGATCCTTCTTTTTTTGAAGAGGTTTATTCCAGAGATGAGGGGTCATGGATGGAAATGGTATAATATGTAAGACCTGGTCATCCAAATATTGGGTGGTTTTTTCATACTAAAGCAAAGGAGCATGGTCAATCCCAATCATGTTACGATATCCTTAGGAATTTAGAGGAGGAACGTACAATGACAAGAAAGCTGTACTATGAAGATGCTTACAAGATGGAATTTGATTCAAATGTAATTAAAATAGATGAAGATGAACATGGCTTGTTTGTTGTGCTTGAAGAAACGGCCTTTTACCCAACAGGGGGCGGACAGCCGCACGACGAAGGGACCTTGAATGGAATTGTGGTGTTCGATGTTGAAGAAGTCGCAGGAGAGGTGCGCCATTACATAGCAGACAGCCTTCCCACTGGTACAGAAATCGTACATGGTAGGGTCGACCATGATCGACGGATGGACCACATGCAGCAGCACTGTGGTCAGCATATCATTTCCGCTGTCTTCGACGATCAATTCGATATGCAGACCACGAGCTTTCATTTAGGAAAAGATACGGTGACCATTGATTTGGATACGGAAACCCTGTCCGGCGAAACGCTGGAGAAAGTAGAAGAGCAGGTGAATCGAATCATCCGTTCCAACTATCCGGTTGAAACGACGTGGATGTCGGTGGAGGACGCAGGAAAGTATCCGCTTCGCAAACCACTCGCTGTTCAAGGTGATGTGCGCCTTGTCGTCATACCAGAGGTTGATTACAACGGCTGCGGTGGCACGCATCCTCACTCAACTGGGGAAGTCATGGCTGCCAAGTTTTTAGGGTGGACCAAAAACAAGAAGCAGGTGCGCTTAGAGTTCGTTTGCGGTAATCGGGTCTTGCAAAAGCTCGGTCAGAAGCATCTGGTGCTGACCGAAATGAAGCGGATTGTTCCGAAGCCGGAACAACAGCTTGTCGGGGAAGTTGGAGAACTGATCAAGGCAAGTAAGGAGAAAGACAAGAAAATTGCTGAGCTGGAGGAACAGCTTCTTCACTATGAAGCGAAGGAGATCCTTTCAGCGTCCAAAGAACAGTCAGTGATTCAGCGCGTTTTCAACAATCGTCCAATCAAGACGCTTCAGTCTCTAGGGAAAGCCATCATCGAAGAAGCTCCTGAAGCGTATGTGATTCTCATCAGTGAACAGGAAGAACAACTGCAGTTCGTGCTTGCTCGCGGAGATCACATCGATCGTAATATGAACCACGTAGCCAAACAAGCGATGCCCCTTATCGAAGGAAAAGGCGGAGGTAAACCTAACTTTGTTCAAGG
This sequence comes from Halobacillus litoralis, assembly GCF_020524085.2. Classification (NCBI taxonomy): domain Bacteria; kingdom Bacillati; phylum Bacillota; class Bacilli; order Caryophanales; family Bacillaceae; genus Halobacillus; species Halobacillus litoralis. The sequence continues at coordinate 435,649 of NZ_CP129016.1, read as the reverse complement.
TGGAGGAAAGAGACTGATAGATGGAGTGGCTTTTGCTGGTCAAGTCCAAACCCTATTATGAAATTTCAATAGAGACTAAAGAAAGATCATCCGTTGTTGACCCCAATTGTTTTTGTTCAAGCCCCTATTCTAGAAAATAAAAGAGATTCCTCAAGTGTCTCTTTTGCTCTTCTATAATCCGCTTAGGAATAATTCCGTTCGGTTACACTAACTTGTAATGGAACATGTTATGATGTGAACTTGAACGTTTTTAAAATTACTGTAGTGAGAAAGCTATAGTTTGGAGGTTTATATATGGATAATAACGATATACTGATTCGACTACGATACGCCCTCGACATTAAAGATCAAGATATGATTGAAATATTCAAGCTTGGCGGAGTAGACCTTACGAAAGAAGAAGTTCAAAAGGTCCTCACAAAGTCAGAGGATAGTTATGATGCGGAAGATGATGAAGTTTATGAAGATGAAGATCACATCAAATGCACCAACAGCATGCTGGAGTCCTTTTTGAATGGATTCATCACATTCAAGCGGGGGCCACAACCGTCTAAGCCTGGTCAATCGAATAAACCCGATCGTTCGATTAAGAATTACTCCAGTGTGAATAATGTCATGCTGAAAAAAGTAAAAATTGCCCTGAAACTGACGAACGAGGATGTCATGGATATCATGGATGCAGCGGACGTGAAAATCACTAAAGGGGAACTAAGTGGTTTACTAAGGAAAGAAGGGCATAAGAATTATAGACAGTTCGGCGATCAGTATGCCAGGAACTTCTTAAAAGGATTAACGATCAAATATAGAGGTTAAAAAAAGAGGTCAAACCATTCATTGGTTAGACCTCTTTTTCAGTAAGAATAGAAGAATAGTTTAGAATTCACGGACATGAACGGGATCGATGGTACTTGAGAGAGGATATTTCACTCGGAATTTGCGGTTTATAGCATGGATCAACTCGTGCTTTGCTTCTTCAGAGGCAATTTCGCCTTCTTTTATGTCTTCATGGTTCATTCTGACTTCAAAATCAATCTGATGATGCTTATAATGGACTCTTCCAGATACGACCATGTGTACATCCTCCTTATGTATTTACCGTTTGAGTGGATTACTTTTACGTAGAAAGTGAACAAACAAAGGGTGTTTACCCCTCAGAATTTTCTATAAAACATTCTTATTAGGCTCAATGAAATGCCATTGGTTGAACAATGAACAGTATGTGGAGTAAGCTTGGAAGAAGAGAGAGCTTTTGTTGTCTGAAACTACTTAATGTACAAGGAAGAACAAAGGCGTAACGATGTGTTGAGGAGATCGCCTATGAAACAAATGGTTAGAGTGTTATTAATCGTGATCGGAAGTATATCCCTTGTCCTGGGTGTGTTGGGGATTGTGCTTCCCCTTGTTCCAACGACCCCTTTTTTACTGTTGACGGGAGCTTGTTATGTGCGGAGTTCAGATCGTCTGTATAACTGGCTAATTTCGAATAAATGGTTCGGGTCTTATATTAAAAATTATAAGGCTGGCCGTGGAATTCCTGTTCGTGCAAAGGTATCGCTGCTCATCATGATTTGGTTTTCCTTCTTATTTTCAGCTTTCTTTATCACATCTCATCCGTTGTTGAGAGCTGGTTTCATCTTTGGTGGAGTCTTCTTTACAGTCCTCATTCTTTGGACGAAAACATACCACCCTGAAAGGGAACAGTCCTAATTGTTAATGGATGAAATGATAAAAAGCGGATCCTCACCAAGATTGGAGAGGGTCCGCTTTCTTTATTTTTTATATTGATCAATTGTCTGCTTCAACTTACGAGCTACTGTCTCCAACGAACCGTTCAGCTCGTGGTCAGTGAACGTCACTTTCGCGCGGCTTTCATCCATTTCCAAAGCTTCGGCAAATAACCCTCCGAGTCCTCGCGCCCGGCGGTCGACTTCAAGCATGACATCGATACGGTCTTCATGTAGGAAGAAAATGGTTTCCAGTTCATCTAAATAGGAACGGTATTCTCCACCAGGGGCGAATTCGAATTCCTGTACATATCCGTAGCGCTTCGAGTATTCCATTTCGACTTTTCTTAAATGGAAACCTAAATGGCTTTCTAAAGCCTGCAATACCTGATCGATGTATGGATGTGGGGCGATTTTAATCGGATCGCGGTCCTCAGGGTCCAGAGCCATCGGAATGTCGAGGCCGGTTTCGAACCAGATCGGAAGTCTGCCGTGCGAAGCAGGGACATGATAAGGAAGCTGAATGGAGAATGGGACCTCTTTCGTTTCCCCTTCCTTGATCATCTCCTGACCGGCAATCGGGTACTTTTGCAAAGCCACTTTTTCTTTTACTTTCTTATCATCCACTTCACGGATGGCCTCGGTCATGAGGAAGATATGGATGGAGTCGATGGATTGTTCGACGTCTCCTCCCTGGATGACCACCTTACCGTGGACGGTTTCACCTGGGATGAATTGGTCTTTTTCTAGTTGTGTATCCACTTTGGCAGCGCCTATGCCAACACTTGCTAATAATTTTTTGAACATGCGGATCTCCTCCTTCACTTGATTATACGAACGATTAGAAGGAAAAGGTTCAAAAATTTTGATGAGAAACCTCTTTTGAATCAGTCGTGTTTGTTGGAGCGGTGTCTTTCGGCCGTTCGAGAACGTGTTTCATTTGAAGTATTTGAAGTAGGTGTTGAATCCTTAGATGAATGGCCGGCATACAATTTTTCCTTCACTACATCTGTTTTATTTTGATGATCATGCTCTCTTGAAACGGTATCATGCTGAGTAGTGTAATCATGGTCCTTTGAAACGGAATCATGATGTGTAGAATGATCAGGGTCTCTCATATCAGAATCATGACGAGTGGAGTGGTCATGGTTTTGGTAATGGTTCGGGTACATGGATGAGTTTTCCGTTTTATTCGAAAGGAACGTGCGGTAGACTTTGTCCTGTAATTTTTCCGTCGCTTCCACGATGACAATGATCTTTCCATCCTTCAAATGGTTCTCGTACTGATGGGCATCCTTCTCTGACATACCTGCTCCGACAAGAGCCCCGACAATTCCACCGCCACCAGCGCCTATGCCTGCTCCCGTAAGAGCGGCAGCAATGGGGCCTGCGGCAGCAATTTGTCCGATTCCAGGGATGGCAAGGAGACCTAACCCTGCAATGAGTCCACCAATACCACCTAAGGCCCCTCCAGACAGGGCCCCGAGCCCTGCACCTTTTCCTGCTTTCTTGCCTCGGCCGCTGTGATTAGATGTGACCGTGGTATCCATTTCTTCCTCCAGCACATTGATTTTGCTTTTGTCTCTTGCAAAAACAGAGATGTCGTTCGATCCATATCCGTGATGCTGTAAATCCGTAATCGCTTTTTCTGCATGGCCGACTTTTGAAAAAACACCGCCTATGATTCTTTTATCCATGATAAGTTTCCTCCTTTAAGATTCCGTTAGTAGGTTCATACCCTTTCTATCTACCTGTAACCTCTCATTGGATAAAATAGTCTCTTAGTTGTGCTTCTGAAAAAGGGGATTCCTTCTTGTAAGGTCCTTTTAAGCGTAAAGTCGGTTTTCTTTCTTTTGATTTGGGTAACATTTAATGTAGGAATAAAATTTAGTGAAGAGGCATAGAAAGGATGAAAAAATGAAGGTACTTGTTGTAGGTGCAAATGGTCAAGTAGGCAAACATCTCGTCAAGTTTATTCAAGAAACGGATGGAATGGAAGCAAAAGCAATGATCCGCAAAGAAGAACAAGCATCTTATTTCAAGGAACTCGGTGCAGAAACGGTCTTAGTCGACCTTGAAGATGATACAAACACGATTGCCGAAGCTTATAAGGGTGTGGATGCCGTCGTATTCACGGCTGGTTCGGGGCCGAACACGGGACCTGATAAGACGGTTATGATTGACCTTGATGGCGCAGTAAAAACGATAGAAGCAGCGAAACAAAAAGGCATAGACCGCTACGTTATGATCAGTTCGTTTGATACAACGCGTGAAGCGATTCAGGGCGCTCCTTCGTCATTCGCTCCTTATGTCGTAGCGAAACACTATGCAGATGATTGGCTGAGAAGAACGGATTTGGATTATACAATCATCCATCCTGGTATGCTTACCAATGATGAGGGAAGCGGGAATGTCAAGGCTTCTGAAACTGTCGAAAGAGGCGAAATCTCTCGCGAAGATGTGGCTCGGGTGATCTTGGCTACGTTGGAGGATGATTCAACGATTGGCAAAGAGTTTCAGGTCGTAGGTGGAGAACAATCGGTGAAAGATGCGATTGCTTCGCTGACATAAGGGTTTTGGATGAAAGACAATCGGCCGTTATGGCGGATTGTCTTTTTGTTTATGAGAAGGTGTTTGTTATGTAGAAAAAGCGACAGCCTCAAGGCTGCCGCTTTAACTTTCATTATGTCGTGCTCACAGGCTTGATGTTCATGTTTTTGCTGAAGAAGTTGCCAGGGTCGTACTTGCTCTTAATTTTCTGCAGACGATAAAAGTTTTCCCCGAAGGCTGCTTTGATGCGTTCTTCTTCTCCTTCGGAAAGGTAATTGGAGTAAACGCCGCCCGTAGAGTAAGTGGACATTTTATTATGGAATTCCCTTGTCCAGGAGATGCACGCGTCATCATCCTCTTCTTCCATCCATCCGGCACAAACCCCTAAATTATACATGGCATCACGGTGCGGGTAGGCGGTGTCTGATTTTCCTATACGGTTAATGGCGCCACCCATAGGCTCGAGGAAAGTGGCCGTAAATGCACCGGGAGCTTTGAAAGAGTAGTCTAAAATCGTATCAAGGGCATCATCAGGAATTGATTTTAAAAATTGAGATTTCCAGTAATAGCGGCCTCCATCCGGGTTAGCCGCATCGAAACTGGACTGTAAGTGTTTGTAAGGCATCGGTTGGACCATTTTCAGCATGGGTTGGCCAAAGTCTTCTAATGGCTCCATCAACCGTCTGCCCTTTTCAAGATCTCCAGCATAACAGCCTACGATCGCAAGCGCAGGTTTTCCATGGTACTGTTGTGGAAAGGGTTCTGCAGGAGGAGTTTTAATTACCATGGCGTTCAGCGTGAGTTGGTCTGGTGCTTCATCCATCACTTTGCGGTACATCTGGAGCACTTCTTTTCCTTGTTCGATCGGGAAAAATAATTGACCTGTCATCACTTCGGGACCGACTTCATACAGTTTGAATTCGAATGAGGTGACGATCCCGAAATTTCCGCCACCGCCGCGGAGAGCCCATAATAAGTCAGAGTTCTCTGTTTCGCTTGCGTGGATGACTTTTCCTTCAGCCGTAACGACATCCGCGCTCATTAAGTTATCCGCACTAAGTCCATAAGTTCGCCCTAAATAACCGATACCTCCACCTAGAGTCAATCCGCCAACACCAGTGACAGACACCATTCCTGCGGTGGTGGCTAGGCCGAATGCCTGGGTTTCATGGTCCATGTCGCCAAGCTTTGCTCCGCCTTCTACACGTACACGTTTGGCTTTTGAATCGACACGGACAGTGTTCATCAGGGAAAGGTCGATCATCAGTCCATTGTCACAGATGGCTTTTCCGGCAACCCCGTGGCCCCCACCTTTGACGGAAACTTCTAATCCTTCTTCACGTGCGAAATTCACCGCGCTGACTACATCGGCTGTTCCTACACATTGAGCAATCAAAGCTGGCTTGCGATCAATGATTCCATTCCAGATCGTCCGAACTTCATCATAATTTGAATCGTCTGGCATCACCAAATGACCTCGCATCTTTTCAGAGAAAGATTCCACTTTGGATTGTTCTAACATGTTTCTCCTCCTTAATATTTTTAGGCTTAAGGACTTCTGACACATCCAAGTATACCCACCACTCCATAAATTTTCAATTTATTCTTAAAAATTACAATATTTAGATAAAAACAGACAAATTCTACTTTGTTTTTAAGATTAAAAAAGTCTAGAAATTATGTACAAAGCTACTGAATTAGATATTTGGTTGAATTTTCAAAAAAAGAAATGCAGTGAACATGCTCATAGGTGCATCATAGGTCCAAATACGGGTATCGTATGATGATAGGCTTTCTATTTCATAGACGAACGAAAAAAGAATGATCCACGTTTCTTTATAAAATAGTGAATAAAAGACTGGGGAAAGGAGCACGAATGATGACTTCTGTAATTGAAACCGATGTGCTTATTATTGGAGCAGGGCCAGCCGGTCTTATGGCGGCTAATGAACTGCAAAAGCGGGACATGGATTTTATCTGTTTAGAGCAGAGATCTAGTCATTCAGAACTCTCCAAAGCTCTCGGCATTCAGGCGCGAACGCTTGAAATGTTTGAACTGTTAGGCGTTCATCAGGAATTCTTGAAGAAAGGATATCCAGGTCCAGCCAGGATCCAAGCTCCATCTCGGAGGGGAAAAACCTTCTGTGGTGGAACTCTATCATATCGAGAGTCAATATCCATATCTACTTATTATTCCTCAAAGTGAAACCGAGAATATATTAGAAGATCACCTTTCATCATTAGGGGGGAGGATCAACAGAGAACACGAAGTGGTGGAAGTGATGGAATCCGACGAGAGTGTGTATGTTACTGCGAAGCATAATGGAGAAATGAAGAGATATGTCGCTAAATACCTTCTCGCTTGTGATGGTGCTCATAGTAAAGTTCGCGAGGATTTGAATGTGCCTTTTGAAGGGGAGGATGAAGGGTACACGTTTTTCCTTGGGGACGTTGATGTTCCTACCCTGAATGAAATTTATATTAATATGCACTTGAATGATCGGGGGGCTGTCGCTTTCTTTCCATATAAGGACGGCAGTTACCGGGTGGTTGGAATGAATCGATCCAGACAAGGGCTTCCTCACCATGAAGAGTTGACTTTGGAAGATTTGCAGGAAAGTTTGAATACGGTATTGTCGGAGTCTTACCAAGTAGAGAACCCTAAATGGCTTTCTTACTTTGGGACCGCTCATCGGCAAGTGCCCAACTACAGGAAGGGGAAAGTGTTTTTCGTTGGGGATGCAGCACATATCCATAATCCGATTGGTGGTCAGGGGATGAACCTTGGTTTGCAGGATGCAGCGAACATCGTTTGGAAGCTGGATGTCGTGCTTAACGGCTACGCGGATGATTCTTTCCTCGACAGCTATCATCACGAACGGGCTCCGATTGGATTGGATGTATTGAAAGAAACGTCACGCATGCTTAAAATTATCGACCTTCAAGGCACGCAAGGGAAAATACGGAATTGGACGGGGAAAGCAGCTCTAACGCAGGACTGGGTTCAAAAAAAGATTGCTAACCACCTTTCCAATATATATAACGAATATGACGAGACCTCCAAAAACAAGGAGTTGCAAGACTCGTCTCTTTCTAAAGAAGCGATACGAGCAGGCGAACGGGTGCCTGATCACCTTTTATTCTTTGATGGTTCCAATGATAAAAGTGTGTACCCGTTGATACGGAGGTATGGATACGTCTGCTTTATCTATATAGACGCACAGGAACAGTCACTTATTGATGAAGCGCACATTTTTTCAAAAAAAGTCGACGGAACATATGGAGGACTCATCAAGGTTTTTCTCGTTGCTAAAGGTGGGACGGTAAGAACAAATGGTGGCGATCTTCCGATCATTTACGACGTGCATCGGCATTTGGGTAATAAGCTTGGTATAAAGAAGGGCCATACGCTACTTATACGACCTGATGGCCATGTGGCTTTTCACGAAACATCCTCAGACGTTGAACAGACACTAAAAAAAGTAAGCAGTTTCTTTAGTTAAGTGAAGAAAAAAACGTCTGAACAGGCGTTTTTTTCATTTATAGCTGTACTCCGCCACGATCATGACGAACATGCCGTGGCGGATGGGGGCCACTCCTTTTCCTCGTCGAGAGTAGGGAGTTTAAGCAAACAGATCCGAGTGACGAAAAGTGGTTGGAATGATTAAAGAGAAACGCGTAAAAGAATAGGTTTATAAGAACTTATTAGGAAATCCTATCAACCCTTATCATTGTTGGTGGGATTTTTTGTCTGTTTTTTATCTTCTATGTAACGGATATGTCATCTCTTTAAATGAGTTTAACAGTTTAATTATAATGGTATATTTCTATGGAACATGTGTTATGATAAGTTTCGTCTTCATTTACAACGTCATGAAAAAATGCTAGTATACGAGACTTAATGATGGAAAGACTGATGAAAATAGATAAAGGTTAAATCAACGGAGGTTTGATCATGTTTTCAAAATTAAAAACGAAAATGAAAGACCCCGCATTTAAGAAGAAAAGTATGATTTATGCTGCAGTGATGGCGATTTTCTGGGCGAAGATGTACTTCATACAAGGTGGTATTTTTACGCTTGATATTGAAAACGCCAATGAAGCGGCTATTTTAGCTTTTAACCCATTGAGTAGTATTTTCCTCTTATTTGGAGTGGGGATTATGTTGGCAGGCCGAAGAGGGATGCTGGCGACGTATATATTTGGTTCCCTCTTATTATATGTAAACGTCCTGTTCTACAGGGAATACAGTGACTTCCTCACGATTCCGATGTTAGGGCAAGCTGCGAACCTGGCTGGTATGGGGGGCAGTATCACTAAAATTCTATCTGTGACAGACATTTTCTTATTCGTCGATGTATTGGTTGCTGCGTTTCTACTATTCTATTTGAAACCGGAACGCTTCCAAAGTTTCATGCCGAAGCGAAGAGAAGGCTTGATCTTGGCTGTCATTGCGATTCCTCTGTTCCTGGTGAACTTAGGCTGGGCGACAACCGAACGTACACAACTACTGGAGCGAGCTTTTGATCGTAACATGCTCGTGAAGTATATCGGTGTCCTGAACTTCCACGCGTATGATATCGTCCTGCAAGGTCAGACAGAAGCGAAGAAGACATTTGCTGATAGTAACGAACTTTCACCTGTCTTGAACTATATCAATGAACAGAAAACAGAGCCGAACAGTAAGATGACAGGCGTAGCGGAAGGGGAAAAACGTCATTGCGTTGTCCCTTGAAAGTACGCAGACCTTTGTTGTGGATAATACGGTGAACGGGGAAGAATTGACTCCATATTTCAACGACCTGAAAGAGGAAGGGGCTTACTTCAGCAACTTCTATCACCAGGTCAAACAAGGACGTACCTCCGACTCTGAGTTCTTACTTGATAACTCATTGTATGGACTGAACCGTGGAGCAGCGTTCTTCACTCACTCAGGAAACGAATATCAAGCAACTCCTGAAGTACTGGGGGGAACAAGGATACTTCACTTCATCGATGCACGCCAATGATGAAACATTCTGGAACCGTAATGTCATGTACGATTCTCTTGGGTATGACGAGTACTTCTCTAAAAAGGATTTCAACGTGACCGAAGAGAAGTCCTACGGCTGGGGTTACCTGGACGAGTATTTCTTCAGTGACTCCTTAGATAAGATGGAACAGTTGGAGCAGCCGTTCTACAACAAAATGATCTCGCTGACAAACCACCATCCGTTCACATTGCCTGAAGATAAGAAATTCGTTGAAAAAGGAAATACGTCGAGTGAAACCTTGAACCGCTATTTCCAGACAATCCGCTATCAGGACGAAGCTTTGAAACAGTTCGTCGAGGAATTCAAGAAATCCGATCTTTATGATGATACGATCCTTGTGATCTATGGGGACCACTTCGGAATCTCCGAAAACCATAAGGAAGCGATGGGAGAGTATCTTGATAAAGACATCAATGATTACGAACAGTTCCAATTGCAGCGTGTGCCTCTGCTTATTTTAGGAGAAGGCATTGAACCGCAGGAAAACGACACCGTTGGAGGACAGATTGACTTACGTCCAACGCTTATGAATCTTTTAGGTGTCGAAGATGAGAACCCTGTTCAATTTGGACAGGACCTCTTCAGTGAAGATCGTCGCGAAATGATGGTCACACGAGATGGAAACTTCGCCAATGAAAAATATGTTGGTGTGAATGGAAACTGTTATGACAGAGAAACAGGTGAACCCGTCGAAGAAGGAGAGGCTTGCGCGCCTGGCTTCAAGCAGGCAGAAGAAGAACTAGCCTTATCTGATTCCGTCGTGTACGGAGACTTGCTACGTTACCTTGATGAAATTGAAATGATTGAACAAAAAGATTCTTCAAAGGATAAGAAATAGACCATGAGCTTGCAGGGAACCCTAGTTTCCCTGCAAGCTTTTTATTATAAATCACACTTTTTCATCTTACATATAAGCTCCCGTTTGTTGAAGACTCAGTTTCGAGACGTTTGTTGAGTGGATGGGGGCTGCGGGGAATGGCTCGCTTTCCGCGGGAGCGCGGTGAGCCTCCTCGGACTTCGTCCTGTGGGGTCTCACCCTGCACTTTTTTCCCGCAGGAGTCTCGCCATTCCCCTCCGCCCCTTTGCTATATCAGTGTCTCGAAACCACTTACTTAATAATCAGCTATTCAGTTTGATGGGAGTATAAGAATAATACTCCCACGCTGAGATACTTGAACTCTGAAAGCTTGATACAGAGCGTTTTATGCTTACAACAATCGGGATAGTGGGAAACCTCACAACTTGGTACAGGGGATCGTTATCCCCTTCATCGAATGGGGTGGATGGGAAGCTGCGAGACTCCCGTGGGAGGAAGGAGATAGGCGAGATCCCGCAGGGCGTTAGCCCGAGGAAGCTCGGCACTCCCCCCACAGGAAAGCGAGTAGCTTCCCAGCCACCCCTGACTCATACCAAGGCAAACGAACCCAGGAACATCTCGAAACTGAGTCTTCCACAATCCTGCCATATAGTTTAATCATATAAAGAAGCAGGAGTAGATGATTGTTAGGCGAATATGTAAGCGAGTAGCATTTTACGTTTGATCAAAATCTTTGAAAAAGTGGGTGGAGATGATGGGAAGAGTTGTGCATTTTGAAGTTCATGTCGATGACATGGAACGAGCGAAGAAATTTTATGGAGAGGTCTTTGATTGGAAATTCGAAGACTGGAGTGAATACGCAGGGATGCCTTATTTCGGAGTGGTAACAGGGGCAGAAGATCAGCTTGGGATCAATGGAGCTTTAATGCAGCGCAAAAGTGCACCGCCAGAATTGAACCAGGCGGTGAATGGTTTTGCCTGTACAATCGGAGTGGAAGACTACGATGCGAGTGAAGCTAAAATCATGGAACACGGAGGCAAGGTCGCTCTTCCTAAATACGCCCTTCCCGGAATGGCGTGGCAGGGATATTACTTGGATACGGAAGGAAATATCTTCGGTGTTCACCAACCTGATGAAAATGCAAAATAGACTTAAAAGAACCCTTTCATCAAGGGTTCTTTTCTGTTTATTCTTCATTATGTCTGGGTTGGATGTCTTTTTCCATCACAACGTTGGTCGTTTTATAAGATAGGTTTTCATACAATTTCCTTGCAACCGTGTTATGGCCGAATACGTGCAGGCCGATTTTCTGAACCCCGATTTTACTGGCTTCTTCTTCTGCCAGTCTCATCGCATTTTTTCCATGTCCCTGCCCCTGACGATCATTCCAAACTCGAATGTCATAGATAAAGGCTTTGTCAGGGGATTGTTTACAAATCCACAAACAGCCTACGTTTTCACCTTTTTCATTCAGGATCGTATAAAGAAAATGATCGTCCGTATCCTTTCCCTCAGGGAGCAGCTCTGCATGGGTGGTTTTTGCTTTTTCAAGCGCTTCCTCTTCTGTCCAATTTCCTGCCGCCACCTTTTCCTTTGCATAGGCAGCGATTGAAAAATCAATGTATTGCACAAATTCTTCTTCAGACATCCTGCGTAAAGTCGTCATTTGAATTTCTCCTTTATAATTGATACTTTTCCATACGGTTAAGAATTAGGAAAAGTTCCATTCATTAAATGAGGGTAGTGGTTAAGCTTTTATTGCTGGAAGATACTCCTTTTAAAGAAGTTTGGAGGAGGTTTTAGTTCAATGTTTTTGAATGGTGTTTTTTAGCTTCTATATGGTCTATAGAAAAAATAATAAAAAAATGTAGAAAATAGTGATCCAATTTCATTTTCCTCTCGTTAGCTTGTTGATAACAAATAAAAAGTAAAAAAAGGAGAGGACCAAATGAAACACTTGAAAAAAGTACTGGTTCTAATGATAGCTCTTGTTCTTATTGTTCCTTCGGTTAGTATGGCAAACAACAGCGCAACGGTAAAAACGCCAGCCTCTGAATTAAGAGCAAGTTTGGATCAATTACTATCTGAGCACTTTGTATTAGCAACGACATACATGATGAAATCTTATGAGGATGCAGAAGACGCGGACCAGGTTTGGGAAAAGCTCGATCAGAATGCAAAAGACATGACCCCTGCGATTGCTTCTGTATATGGAGAAGAAGCAGCGAATAAATTTGAAGAGATTTTTCGTGGGCATAATGACTATTCGGATGGCTTTGTAGAAGCTGCAAAAAACGATGATCAAGAAGCACGTGAGATGGCAGAAGCGGAAGTGGATGAGTTCGTGAATGAATTCGGAAGCTTTCTAGCAACGGCAACGGAAGGTAACCTTTCAGAGGAAGCAGCTAAAGAAGTGCTTGCCGCTCACGAAGAAGATGTAGTGAAAGTCTTCGATCACTATGTGAATGAAGAGTATGAGCAAGCCTATGCCACTTATCGCGAAGGGTTCCAGCGTATGTTTGATATCAGTAAGGCTCTTTCCTCAGCGATCGTCACACAAATGCCTGATCAATTTGAAAATACGAAAGCAGATGCACCTGCAGCTGACCTTCGTTCCAATTTGAATGCTCTTGCTTCAGAACATTTTGCTTTAGCTGTATTGGAAATGCAGAAGGGTTATAATCAATCCGAGGACTATGATTTTGTTACATGGGCAGAAAACCAGCATACACAAGATTTCAAAGCAGCGATTGCGTCTATTTACGGACAAGAAGGTGCCGAGCAGTTTGAACAAGTCTGGCAGCAAGACCACATCAATGCACAATCTGATATTGTTACCGCTGCACTTGAAGAAGATGAAGAAGCTAGAAAAATGGCAGAAGAAAGTTTGCAGATGTTCGCTGAAGATTTTGGTGCATTCCTAGGTTCTGCAACTGAAGGCAATCTACCTGAAGAAGCGGCTACTGAAGCGGTGTGGATGCATGAAGAGCAAGTGCTGAAAACGTTTGACGCATATGTAGAGGGAGATTATGAGGCAGCTTACACTTCTTTCCGTGAAGGATATGGATTCATGTTCGGAATTGGTGAGACGCTTGGAGATGCCATCGTTAAACAGATGCCGGATCAGTTTAATCATGAAATGATGCCTGAAGAGATGCCTGATACTGGATTTGGTGGTACAAGTGATCAAGGCCTTTCTACTTGGTTGTGGGTAGCGTTCGGTCTCTTGGCTGCTGCTTCGGCAAGCTTTATTTATGTGAGAAGAGTAAATCAACAATAATTAGGCAGGGAGGGGAGAAAATTTTTCCCTTCCTTTAATCATATAGAGGTGAGCTTACTATGAAAATCGGATGGAGGCTGTATTTTACAGTTGTAGGATTGGTCGCTATGGTGATGGTTTCATATGAAATGGATATGTGGACATTGGGATCTGAAACAGAGACGAACCCTGATATTGTAAGGGTGGAGAATGCCTCTCAAAGTTTACAGGTACAAGAAGCTTCTTCAGATGATAAAAAAGAAATATTAGATGGCGAATTTACGGTATTGAATAAAGAAAAGGACCTCAATGATGAAAAGGTAGTTAAAAACCAAGAACAATCAGACCCTGGAATTATACCTACTCACATTCATATCCCTTCCATTGGGGTTGATGCATCCGTTGAGGATGTAGGAATCCTGGACAATGGACAAATGGGGGTACCTGAAGATCCGCAGGCATCCGGCTGGTTTGAACCGGGTACACAGCCAGGGAACCGAGGGAACGCTGTCATCGCAGGGCACGTCGATAGTCGCACAGGACCTGCTGTTTTTTATGATTTGAAGAAACTTCAAAAAGGTGATGAAATCAAAATCCAGAATGAAGAGGGCGATGAAAAAGTCTATATCGTGGAAAAGCTGGAAAGTTATCCGATGGAAGAGTCACCGATTGAAATGATTTTCGGAAGCACGAATGAGAAACGGTTGAACCTCATTACTTGCACGGGGGGAATTTGTTCGTGAACGCGGCGGGCATCAAGATCGACTGGTCGTCTATTCTAAGTTGAAGGAACCGGAAATGGACCAAAAGGATATCGCTCCTCCGGCCAAAGTCCAGGTACAAGGTACTTTCGTAACCTGGCATGCTGTTCGGGAGGATTATGTAGCGGGATACAGGGTGTATAAAAGTAAAGACGGAGAGGATTTTCAAAAGGTGGCGAGCATATCCAAACATGAACGAAAAACCTTTGTGGATGCAGAAGCTTCCAAACATCAGTATTACGTGACGACCGTTAATCAAGATGGGCAAGAATCTTCACCATCGGAGATTGCCGGACAAAAGTAAAAAGACCTAAAAAGCTCCACACCCTAGGGTGTGGAGCTTTTATAGTGAAGATGTTTACTTGCTCAATCCTTCTTTAATTGTATTGATATTGGACTCCATCATGGAAATGTACGTATCGCCTTCTTCACCTGGTTCAGCTAAAGAGTCGGTGAAAACATCGCCCATGATCGGAACATTGGTTTCATTCGAGACGGCTTCCATGCTGCGCGGGTCGATACTTGTTTCTAAAAATAAACCGGTGATTTCCTTATCATTGATGATATCTACGATTCTTGTGATTTGCTCCGGGGTCCCTTGATTTTCCTGGTTGATCTCCCAAATGTATTCCGCTTGGAACCCGTAGGCGTCACTGAAGTATTTGAACGCACCTTCACTTGTCACCAGTACACGCTCTTCTTTTGGAATTTCATTGAATTGCTCCACAGCTTTGTCGTGTAAAGCTTTCAGTTCAGCAATGTATTCTTCGGCATTCTTTTCATAAACCTCTTTGTTCGCAGGATCGACTTTGATCAGCCCATCTCTGGCATTTTCCGCATATTTGATTCCATTGCGAACATCCAGCCATGCGTGAGGATCTTCTTCACCTTCGTTCCCTTCTGACGTTAAATACATCGCTTCAACACCATCACTCATTAGGAAAACAGGTGCATCTTCACCATCTTTTCCTGCCGTTTCCATCAATTTGTCGAACCAGGCGTTTCCTGCTTCAAGGTTTAAGCCGTTGTAGAACACCGCATCCGCATCGGTCGCTTTCTTCACGTCTTCTGGTAAAGGGTCATACTCGTGAGGATTGGAACCAATAGGCGCTAAACTGTGAATATCGACTTGATCACCACCGATGTTTTTTACAATGTCATAGACAATGGAGTACGTAGTTACGATTTGGACTTTTCCGTCCTCCTGCTCCGTGTTTCCGTTCGCTTCCTCTCCACCGCATGCTGCCAGCAGAAGCAGGGTGAATAGAGTGGATGCTAACAATAAAAACTTTTTCTTAATCATGAAAATTCCTCCTCTTTTTTTCTATGGAAATTTTGAAATTAAACAAGAGATGCTTTTTTCTTTCTGACTTTCAACATTCTCCATAACCAACCGTGTTTAGGGGGAGAACAGGAAGACAAGCACAAAGATAGCCGTTGCTGCTATGACGATGGTCGCTCCTGAAGCCAGGTTATAGGTGAAACTAAAGTAAAGCCCGATGACAGACGAAAGGATTCCAATACCAGAAGCAAGGAAGATCATCACCCATAAACGGTCCGTCAAAAGGTAGGCAGCCGCTGCAGGTGTGATCAGCATCGCAACAACGAGAACGATTCCTACCGTTTGTAAAGATGCTACGGTTCCCATCGTTAGCAGAGTCATCAGGAAATAGTGAATCAGTCGTACGGGTAAACCGTAAGCCGCTCCCATCGTTTCATCGAAGGAGGTGACCAGGAGTTCTTTGTAAAAAAGGTACACCGCTGCTAGGATAACAACGCCGATTCCGAGCGTGATCCACATATCAGAGGCTCTGACCGCGAGAACATTTCCAAACAGTATATGATAGAGATCCGTGCTGCTTTTTAACATGGTAATGATGATGATCCCTGCAGCAAAGGCCGCGGTGAACATGATGCCGATCGATGTGTCGTGTTTGATCCTGCTGTTCTGAGTGACGAATCCGATGGCAACCGCCGTAATGACACCACTGAAAACAGCACCGAAGAAGAAATTGATTCCGAACATATAAGAAATCGCGACTCCGGGCAGGACGGCATGAGAGATGGCGTCTCCCATAAGGGCCATTCCTCTGAGAATGATGAAACAACCGACCACTCCACAAATGATTCCGACCATAACCGATGTCAATAACGCTTTTTGTAAAAATCCATATTGCATAATTGCTTCAATAAAAGCCATGGCTTACACTCCTATCTCTTTCATAAAAGCAAACTGTCCTTGGTAGGCTTTTTCAATGATTTCTGTTTGGAAGACTTCTTGGACGGAGCCGAACCCAATCAATTCTTTGTTTAATAGAATGAGTTGATTGAAATAATCGTTGGCTTTGCTCAAATCGTGATGCACAACGATGACCGTCTTTCCCTGAGAGCATAATTCTTTCAAAATGCGGACAATCGTCTCTTCACTCGATGCATCCACACCGACAAACGGCTCATCAAGGAAGAACAACTCGGCTTTCTGTGCAAGCGCTCTGGCCAAAAAGACGCGTTGCTGCTGACCGCCGGACAATTCTCCAATTTGTCTTTTGCTGAAGTCTTCCATACCGACTCGACGTAGACATTCCATCGCCCATTCTTTGTCTTTCTTTTTTGGTCGCTTGAATATTTTCAAATTAGGATAGGTACCGATCAGCACCGCATCAAGGACGGTGATCGGAAAATCCCAATCAATATCATTCCGCTGAGGGACATAAGCGATTTTTTTCCTCACTTCTTTCACCGTTTTTCCAAGAATTCTAATTTCTCCTTTATCCCGTGGAATCAAGTTCAACATGGCTTTTAAAAAAGTGGATTTCCCAGCACCATTTGGACCAATAATTCCAACGAGATTTCCTGGGTTCACAGTTAAGCTGACTTCTTTTACCGCTTCATTCCCATAGTACGAAACGTGCAGATTTTTGATGGATAGAGCAGCATTCGCCATCTTTTCTCCTCCTTTATCATGAATATCCCCATGACTTATAAGGTTTAGATATACTCATGGTTTTGTCGTATTATCACAAAAATTTGTTCTGTTCATTTAATTTTCCTTAGTGCAACTTTTTGGGTAAAAAAATAGTCCTTTTACTATATGGGGGATCTCAAAGAAAGTTGACAATAATTGATGATCGTTTAAAAAGTTTCCTTAGTGCAAAATATATAGGTGAAACCAATAAAAGTCAACCTTTATGAAAAAAACGTTTAAAAAGTTTCTGTTGGTGACTTGAGGTGAGTGCGGGAAGAGGGAAGTGCAGAGGCATTTCCATCCATTCCCTGTGATCTTTCATTTATTGCTTTCTTTCATAATGTTAATGTGGTTTTGATTTATTAAAAGCTAAGTTCAGAAAAAAAGATAGATAGAATGAGAGGGGGAGGATCATGACTCAAGAGAAGTTCTGGAACATCGCAGGCCCCATTTTATTAATAGATTCAGGGTGGTTTATGCTTTACGCAGCTTATAAATATGACGAGGAACAACACGAAAAAATGGATTGGGAAAACCAAGAATGGGCAGGGGTTTTATCTCAATGGATCCTTCCAGAAGCACCTTGGTGGGTATTGAGAATGGTTTTTGCAGCAATCGGAGTTGCTTTGGTTTCTATAGCTATTTATCACTGGACGAGTATTTTACTGTAAGGAGGAATTGCATTGGATGTGTGGATTTTCCTCAGTGCAACAATTGTCTTGATTATCCTTTCTATAGCTGTTTCAAAAAGATATGAGAAGAAAGGATTTACAAAAAGAGCGATTCTCTACCCAGCGACTGTTCAGGGGTCGGGTTTGGGAATCACCATTGGAAAAATGGCAGGGGGGACTTTTTTGGAAACCTTCGTAGTGAGTTTGTTCCTTATCCTGTTTTCATTTTCTCAATTTATCTATATAAAAAGAGCTGCTGAAACATTTAAGTCCATGAGGAGGAAGGGGCACTCATGAAATCTTTGAATCACAACGATGATTGCCCCGCTATCCCACTAAAGAGGACATCATTCAAGATAAGAAAATCCGTAATTAATAAAATGATTGATCATGACGGCCATCTCGCGCGGTGATTGATCCATATCTTTTTCAATCCAATCTTTGATCACATGAATGGCTCCACTGATGACGAAGGAGCTTAAATACTCCGATTCATGCTTATTTGTCACATGCTCGTCCATCCAATTGTTCCTCATGAACCCCCGCGTCAGGTCCATCATTCGTTTTTCAAAAGTCGGAGCAGCCTCTTTGTTAAGCAAGGTCCGGAACATGAGTTTGTTTTCAATGATGTATTCCAATATCTTCTCGGTCATCTGAATGGATTCTTCTTCATGTTCGTAGTTATAGCTGTGCAGGTAACGGTTCATATCTTCTGTGATTTCCTCTTCGATTTTGCTGAGCAGGTCGTAATGGTCAGAGTAATGGGTGTAGAAGGTCGAACGGTTGATATCAGCAAGCTCACATAATTCCTTTACCGTAATATCCGAAATCGGCTTTTCCGCAAGCAGACTGATCAAACTTTCCTTTAGTACTTTCCTTGTATATTTTTTTCTGCGGTCGAGTTTTTCGTTCATCGTTCTGGCCCCTTTTGTTACATTTCTGTGACAATCCAACACAAAATAAAGTTATGTTGGGAAACTGACGGTAGTTAAAAAACTGTTTGTTGAATATCCAACACGGTGTTAATAAAATGATAGAATGTATGAATGTCATTTGCAAGAGAGGTGAGGCCTTATTGGCTGGGCATCAAGAATAATTAAGCATAAGAAAAGCATTGTCATCATTTTTATGATTTTAACCATTCTCAGTACAGTGGCGCAGTTCGGGGTATCGGTCAATTACAACATGGTCGATTATCTGCCGGAAAACTCTCCATCAATGGAAGCGATGGAGTTGATGGAGGAAGAGTTTGATGAGCCGGTGGAAAATACCAGGGTCATGATCCAGGACATCTCCGTCACCGAAGCCTTGAGTTATAAAGAAGACCTCGATTCAATCGAAGGTGTCACAAATGTGATGTGGCTCGATGATGTCATCGACTTGAAAGTCCCTCTGGAAATGGCCGACCCTGATACAGTCGAAACGTATTATCAGAAACGTTCGGCCCTTTTTTCTGTGACGATTGAAGAAGGTTTTGAAGTGGAAGCGATCGATGCCATTTATGATTTGGTTGGTGAAGAAAATGCGGTCGCAGGTGAAGCGGTCAACACAGCGGTCTCTCAGAAGATGGCGGGCAGTGAGTCGATGTATGCGGCAGCACTGCTTGTTCCGATCATTATCCTCATATTGATTTTGTCTACAACATCTTGGATGGAACCCGTCTTCTTTTTAACAGCGATCGGAGTTTCTGTCCTGATCAACCTAGGGGACGAATATCTTCATTGGAGAAGTGTCGTTTGTCACGCAATCGGTCGCACCGATTTTACAGCTCGCGGTGTCGCTCGATTATGCGATCTTCCTACTGCACAGCTTTTCTGATTATCGAAAAGAAGTGTCCGATCCGAAAGAAGCGATGCTGCTTGCGATGAAACGGTCGTTTCCGGCAATTATCGCCAGTGCGTCGACAACCTTCTTCGGGTTCACGGCTCTCACCTTCATGGACTTCGGCATCGGTGCAGACTTAGGTCTCAACTTGCTGAAGGGAATTTTACTGAGTTTCCTCAGTGTGATGATTTTCCTTCCAGCGCTTACGCTAATGTTCTACCACTGGATTGATCGTACCCAGCACCGTCCGTTTGTTCCAGATTTCAAAGGAATCGGCAAACGTGTCATGAAATTCCGTATTCCGAGTTTGATCTTTGTCATTTTGATCATCGTTCCTGCCTTCCTGGCGCAAAGCGAAACTTCTTTCATTTATGGAACAGGAGAACACCCTGAAAACACACGGGCAGGCCAGGATGCAAGAGCGATTCAGGAGGAGTTCGGAAAGAATATGCCAATGGTCCTGCTCGTACCTGAAGGCGACCGGGCCAAGGAGGAAGAGCTTGTACGGGAGTTGGAAAGCCTTCCGCTTGTTTCAAGTGTCATCTCTTACGTCAACATGGTCAGCCCTGCTATACCGCCTGCTTATTTAGAGGAGTCGATCACGGAGTCTTTTTATTCCGAGAACTATGCACGGATCACTCTGTACACCGAAACGGACGCCGAGGGGGAAAAAGCCTTTTCTCTTATAGATGAAATCAAGGAGACCACGGGGAGCTATTATGATGAAACGTACATGCTCGGTGAAAGTGTCACTTTGTATGATATGAAAAATATCGTCCAGGACGATAACCGGCTCGTCAATATTTTGACGGTCGTGACCGTAGCGCTCGTGCTGCTGCTCACGTTCCGTTCGATTTCGATCCCTGTCGTTCTGCTGGTGACGATCCAGGCTTCCGTATGGATCAACTTATCATTCCCATACTTTATGGATACGTCTCTTGTTTACGTGGGTTATCTTTTAATCAGTACCATCCAGCTCGCGGCGACGGTGGACTACGCGATTTTATTTACGGAAAACTATAATCATTTGAGAAAAGAAATGCCAGCCTTGAAAGCAATTAAGAAAACGATCGATGATAAGATTTTCGCGATTTTCGTATCAGCGGCCATTTTGTCGAGTGTCGGATTTATTTTATGGATCACAT
This sequence comes from Halobacillus litoralis, assembly GCF_020524085.2. Lineage (NCBI taxonomy): Bacteria > Bacillati > Bacillota > Bacilli > Caryophanales > Bacillaceae > Halobacillus > Halobacillus litoralis. The sequence continues at coordinate 414,899 of NZ_CP129016.1, read as the reverse complement.
CCTCCAATCCGATTGTATCTTCTATTGGGTTGTTGTTAGGGCGGGGAGCTTTACTTGCTTTCCTTATGGTTGTGTTCGTGCTTCCGGCCCTGCTCGTCATTTTTGACGGTGTGATTAAAAGAACGACTTGGAAAGCTAACTTTTATAAGGAGGAGAAGTGAGGATGAGATTCAAACGTGCGACTGCGATGTTCACAGCATTTCTTCTCGTCATGCCGGCCGTTCCTGTGTCGGCAGAAGACAACGAAAAAACAGAGCCGGAAGGGAAAGGCTCCTACTCGAAAAAGCATGAAGTAGTGTACACCACACTTGATGCTTCCGGCGATCAAGAAGAAATGTACGTCGTCAACAATTTTACAATCGAAGAGCCTGGGGAAATCGTCGATTATGGCCCTTATACAAGTGTTCAGAACTTGACGGATGTCACTGAAATTGAGCAGCAGAATGAAAAAGTCGAATTGCACGCGAAAGAAGAAGAGTATTACTATCAAGGCAATTTAGAAGGCAAACCACTGCCATGGAATATCGATGTATCCTATCAATTAGATGGAGAAGCCATGAATCCTGAAGAGCTGGTCGGAAAAGACGGCAAGCTCAAAGTAAGCATTGATACAAGGAAAAATGAAAAGGCGGATGAGAGCTTTTTCAACAATTACTTGATGCAGATCACGATGAAGCTTGATTCCATGGTTTATGAAAACATTCAAGCTCCTGAAGGAACGGTTGCGAACGCAGGGAAAGACCGGCAAGTGACCTTCACCGTCATGCCTGAAAAAGAAGGAAGTTTCACTCTGACCGCGGATGTTACCGATTTGGAGATGGAAAGCATTGAATTTGCAGCGATTCCATCCTCCATGTCCATTGACGCTCCGGACATTGGTGGAATGAAGAACGACATGGGCTCTTTATCGAATGCCACTGCTGAAATCAACAAAGGTGTCGGTGAGCTCAAAAATGGAATTGCTGAACTGAATGATGGCGCAGCAAGTCTTTATGACGGATCAGAACAATTTAACAGCGGCATCCAAGGGGTAAGCGATGGTTCATCAGAGCTTGTGGAAGGCTCAGCTTCAATCAAGAATGCACTGCAACAGATGAACGAGTCTGTCGCTTCCGGATCTGGTGAAGTGAACGTGAGTGACTTTGCCAAAATGGAAGATGGGTTGCGTCAGCTTGCTGCAGGTTTGAGTGAGGCTGAAAAAAGATTGACGAATCTAAAGGATCAGTACAGTCAAGCCCATCAGGCATTGAGTCAGTCCATTGAAGCCATTCCCGGATATCAGATTTCAGAACAGGAAATTCAAGCCTTGCGTGAAAGTGGGGCCGACCCGGAAGTCGTCAACAAGTTGGTAGAAACATACCAGGCTGCTCAAACCGCAAAAGGAACGTACGCTAATGTAAAAGAAGCGTATCAAGCCGTCGGCCCAGCTTTGGAACAGAGTGCGGGTTCATTGAATGAAATGAGTACAAACCTGAACACGATGGCTGGCCAGATCGGTAGTAGTATGGAAAGTATGGATATTGGTGAATCGGTCAAACAATTGCAGGAAGGATTACAGTCACTTTCATCAAAATATGCTGAGTTCCACGCAGGACTCAAAGATTATACAGGTGGAGTTGACCAGTTGGCAGGATCTTATGCAGACATCCACAGCGGCATTGGAAGTCTGACGAACGGAACCGCCGAGCTCGAAAATGGAGCTGCAGAACTCCACGAGGGTACATCCGAATTAGCCTCCAACACCAGTGATTTACCTGGTCAAATGAATTCAGAAATTGAACAAATGGTCGAAGAATACGATAAATCCGACTTCGAACCAACATCCTTCGTTTCCGAGAAGAATGAAAAGGTTGGATCGGTGCAGTTCGTCATTAAAACCGAAAGCATCAAAAAGGACGAAGAACAAGAAGAGGCTCCTGAGAAAAAAGAGGAAAAGAGCTTCTGGGATCGCTTGTTAGATTTGTTCAGGTAAAGAGGAGCCTTCCCTCAACTTCAGTTGAGGGAAGGCTTTTTATTTTGGATCAAAGTGCGAGTCGCGCTGATGATTTAAGGTTAGAAATCCTGTTCAGTGCCTCATGGTATATCGAGTTATTCTTATATTCAAATGAATCTTTGATTATTACCATTGACGAGGTTGAAAGAAAGGGCATACACTATATTTAAACATTAAAACGATTATTTGAATGAAGGTGAATATATTGAGTGAAAATGTTGTGAAGAAAACGCCCAAAGATACGTGCGATACTTTTTGTTACGACGAAGAACTTGTCCAAAGAGTCCAGCCGAAGGTGGAAGAAGTTCTTGGAGTGGAGTTGATTTTCAAAGCCCTGTCTGACGCCACGCGCTTGAAAATTGCCTATGCTTTGACACTCGAAAACGAGCTCTGTGTGTGTGATGTAGCGAACATTATTGGTTCAACGACAGCAACTGCTTCGCATCACCTCCGGTTACTGCGCAATATGAAATTAGCTAAATACCGTAAGGAAGGGAAGCTCGTTTTTTATTCTTTAGCTGACGAACATGTACACCAGTTGGTCTCTATTGCGATTCAACATTCGAAAGAAATTTAGAGAGAAACAGAGGTGAGAGGAATGAATGAGGAGAAGAAATCGAGCTGTTGTTCAAGTTCGGAAAAGGTTTTGAAAGATGAAGCGGTGTCCTGTTGCTCGAGTGCTAAAGAAGAACAGGAGCCGCAAGTCACTTGTTGTTCCAGTTCCAGCGCTAAGGATGGAGACAAAATGGAGACATCTTGTTGCTCCACTGCTCCAGAAGAGGCGGAGTCAACCACAACGTGTTGTTCTAGTGATACCAAGGGTGGTGAAGCTTCCCAAGACGATTGTTGTGGAAATGAACAAGAAAATGTTTCATGCTGTACCTCAGACAGTCCTGAAGGTTCAAACGTTGTGAAGTTCGATGTGAAAGGCATGGACTGTCCTTCGTGTGCAGCTACGATTGAAAAAGGCCTGCAGAAAATCAGCGGTGTCCAATCGATTAGTGTTCAGTACGGGACGGGGAAGATGACAGTAGGTGCCGAGAATGAATCTCTCTATGACCAGATTCCGAAGCACATACGCCGCTTGGGCTTTGAAGCGGAACGGGTGGATCGTCATAAGAATCAGCAAACCTATAAAATAGACGGGATGGATTGTGGCTCTTGTGCCAAGACAATTGAAAAGCATTTGAGTAAAAATCCTGCTGTTCAAGACGTTCAAGTCCAATTTTCAACAGGGAAGATGCAGATTCACCATACGACCTCTCCGAAAGAGATCATAAAAGAAGTAGGAAGGGCCGGTTTTCAAGCTTCCTTGGAAGGCAAGGAAGGCGTCCATAATCAGAAGGATAACAAACTTAAAGGCATATCAACGACGACTTTCTCTGGTCTGTTCCTTGGTCTCGGCTTTATTGGATCGTTCACAAGTGTTCCTTCTGATTTCATCGTGGCCTTTTATGCGGCAGCCATTCTTATTGGTGGTTTCAAGCCTGCGAGAAGTGCTTTTTATGCAGTCAAGAGCGGTTCTTTGGATATGAACGTCCTCATGGCATCGGCCGCTATCGGTGCAGCCCTGATCGGCGAGTGGTTTGAGGGGGCCATGGTCGTCTGGCTTTTCGCATTGGGTAATACCCTTCAGAACCGATCGATTGAACGGACGAGAGAGTCGATCAGGAGTTTGATCAATCTCACGCCAAAAGAAGCTACGGTCAAATCAGGGAACCAACTCGTCCGCAAAGCGGTAGAAGAGGTTGGAATTGGTGAGCTCATCATCGTTAAACCTGGGGAGAAGATTCCTTTGGATGGTGGTGTGATATCAGGCACATCCAGTGTCAATCAGGCTCCAATTACGGGAGAGTCCCTGCCTGTAGACAAACAAACGGGAGATGTTGTTTATGCAGGTACAGTAAATGAAAGTGGATCGTTAGAAATTGAAGTTACGAAGCTCGTGGAAGATACAACCATCGCTAAAATCATCCATCTTGTGGAAGAGGCTCAAGAGAAAAGAGCTCCCACCTAGGCTTTCGTCGACCGATTTGCACGTGTCTATACGCCAATTGTTTTCACACTTGCTTTGTTGGTCATGGTGCTTCCACCTCTCGTTGGCTTTGGTACATGGGGAGAGTGGTTGTATAAAGGGCTCGCTTTACTCGTGGTTGCCTGTCCTTGTGCGCTTGTCATTTCCACACCGGTCGCGATTGTTTCGGCCATTGGAAATGCAGCTAAAAATGGTGTCCTCATCAAGGGCGGTACTTTTCTTGAGAAAGCCGGAACCATTAAAGCCATCGCTTTCGATAAGACTGGGACGCTAACAGAAGGACGTCCAAAGGTATCTCAAATTTACGCACTAGGCATAAGAGAAGATGAACTGATTCGTGTGACAAGAACCATTGAAGAACACTCCACTCATCCGATTGCTCAGGCGATTACGACGTATGCCACCGAACGAAACATCGCAGCGATAGAAGGGGAAGACTTTCAAGCCATTGCAGGAAAAGGGGCGAAGGCGAAGTTGGATAGCGTAGAATATTTCGCTGGAAGTCCGAAGCTGTATGAAGACATGCAGGTACCGCTTTCTGATATAAAAGAACGGATTGATCAGTTGCAAAAAAAGGGCAACACCATTGTCGTTGTAGGGACCTCTGAGAAAGTTCTAGGCCTTATCGCTGTTGCCGATACTATTCGGGAGATCACCGTTCAATCGATTCAAAAGTTGAAGCAGGTTGGAATGCAGGAAATGGTGATGCTCACAGGGGACAACAATGGAACAGCGGATAAGATTTCCAGGGAAACAGGCGTCGATCGTTATTTCGCTGAGCTCTTACCTGAGGATAAAGTTTCAGCTGTGAAGAAGCTTCAAGCAGAAGGAAAGAGTGTAGCCATGGTTGGGGATGGAATCAACGATGCCCCGGCTCTAGCGACCTCTGATCTTGGCATCGCTATGGGGGGAGCAGGGACGGATACCGCTATGGAAACGGCGGATATTGTTTTGATGGCCGATAACCTGGAACAGCTTCCTCACACGATTCGCTTGAGTAGGAAAGCGTTGAAAATCATCAAACAGAATGTGTGGTTTTCCTTAGTTACAAAGCTCGCGGCACTGATGCTTATTTTCCCGGGTGTCCTGACTTTATGGATGGCTGTGTTGAGTGATACAGGGGCAGCTTTACTTGTCATTCTCAATAGTATGAGGTTATTAAGAAGTAAATTATAAAAAAAGGTGCGATCTATAGATCGCACCTTTTTTGCTGCTATTTTTTATTGACGGAGGCGTCATAGATGGAATCGACAGCTTTCTTAAGTTCTGCATCGAATTCCTCATCAGACTGATTGGCATTCAAGTCTGCGGCCAGGGCACGGGAGAAACTTGCGATGACGCCATTGTTTTCTTTCAGCTTTTCGTTCGCTTCTTCACGGGAATAACCACCGGAAAGTGCAACGACACGGACGACTCGAGGATGATCGACGAGTTCTTTGTATGCATTCGGTTGAGTTGGAATCGTAAGCTTCAGCATCACGTTCTCCTCTTCAGATAACTCGTTCAAGTGTTTCAAAATCTCATCTTTGAGGAGTTCCTCGCATTTTTCTTTATCGCTGCTGTGAATGTCGACTTCTGGTTCGATGATCGGCACAAGGTCAGAAGCGATAATTCTCTTTCCTATGTCGAACTGCTGTTGAACGACTTCTTTGATTCCGCTAGGGTTTGGCTCATGGATGACGGAACGCATCTTTGTGCCGAAAATGTTACGTTCATTGGCACGGCGCAATGTTTCATCAAGATCATCAATCGGTTTCATGAGCTGTACGCCGTTTTCCTTTTCCGCAAGCCCTTTGTCGACTTTAAGGAAAGGAACGATGCCTTTGCTGGCCAAATAATTAGCGGTGAATTGACCTTCGATTTCCCGGTCCATCGTTTGCTCGAACAGGATGGCTCCCAGGATATGGTCGGCATTGAAAGACGGGGAGGTGATGATTCTTGTCCGCATTTGATGAACAAGGTCGAACATCTCATCCTCGCCAGAATAAGAATCTTCTGGGACGCCATAAGCTGCCAGCGCCTTCGGTGTACTCCCACCACTTTGGTCAAGCGCAGCGATAAATCCATTACCGTTCTTCATTTTTTCAAATTGCTTGTTATTCATGTTTTCCACTCCTTTTTCGTAGTGTGAAAAATTTCCCTTTTTACTGTTCCCTTAAATTGGACATGCATAACCTGAAATGGAAGAAGAGTTTTTACTATGGATGTAGGAGATCGTGTTTTATTAGGACATGAAAAGGAATACTATGTATCAATCGGAGTATAGAGGAGGAGTTTTCATGGGGAAATGGATCATGAACGTCCTGGCGTTCATTCTTGTAGTCACTGTGAATGGACTTGCTAATGCGTTGCCCTTGAATGGTCAGACGACAGGTGAAATATCCAACCGTTTAAACGTGTTATTTACTCCTGCAGGTTATGTATTCAGTATATGGGGTCTCATTTATATTTTACTAGGAATCTGGGTGATCCGGCAGTTCCCGAAAAGTAGAAGGGACTTGCCCATCTATCAGGAAACAAGCGGACTCTTCGTTTTAAGCAGCGTGCTGAACAGTCTCTGGATTTTTATGTGGCATTATGAATTTTTCGGCCTTTCGGTTTTGGTAATGATAGGATTGCTGTTGACTTTGATCCGCTTATATCAAACCTTACAGAAAAATGAGGCATCTTTTTTCGACCGGCTTCCGTTCTCTTTTTATCTCGGTTGGATCAGTGTCGCAACCATCGCAAACATCAGCTATTATTTAACCTACATCGGTTGGGACGGATTCGGAATTTCCGCCTCTGTATGGACGATACTGTTGATGATTGTGGGTACATTGCTTGCTGTCTTCTTTATGAAAAGTCAGGATGATTGGGTGTATCCGCTCGTTTTTGTCTGGGCGTTTATCGGCATCGGCGTGAAAAATCAAGGCAACGATGTACCTCTCGTTGTGAACTCTGCTTTTATTCTTGCGGGACTGCTTCTTGTGATCACCATTTTATATGGATGGAGGAAAAAATAAGAGCCACTTGATGCGTTCATCAAGTGGCTTTTTTTATTCACCAAGAAACGGGGAGGGAATCAAGTCCTCTTAAAAGGAAGACGGAACGCCATTCGGGCGAGCGTACATCACGGTTTAGGCCGATATCCGGAAACGTCGATAGCAGTTTTTCCAAGGCAATCTTTCCTTCCAGTCGGGCGAGTGGGGCGCCCAGACAAAAGTGAATGCCAAATCCAAACGCGACGTGGGCATTCCTTTCTCTCGTAATATCAAACTGGGAGGCCCGATCAAACTTTTCCTCATCGCGGTTAGCTGAACTGATTGAAGCGATAATGAAATCTCCACGTCTGATGAGTTGGCCGTGGAAATCGATGTCTTCATCTGCCCAGCGAGCGGTCGAAAAATCGACAGGGCTGTAATAGCGAAGCCCTTCTTCGATTGCACCAGGAATGAGAGCAGGGTCAGCCTTTACTTTTTTTCAGCTGTTCAGGATGCTCAAACAAGGCATACATGGTATTCCCGATCAAATTGACCGTTGTCTCGTGGCCGGCGATGATCAAAAGGACAATCATCGAATAGAGTTCGTTCCGTGTCAGCTGCTCGCCGTCTTCTTCGGTTTGAATGAGGTGGGAAACCAAATCATCTTGAGGTTCTGATTTTCGTTGTTCAAAAAGCTCTGTCAGGTATGTAGTGAAAGCTTCTACATCACCCATAAAATCAGGGTCCATCTCGTTGGAGGCAGAGACTATGGTGTTGGACCATTTTCTGAATTTGTCCCGATCCTCTGCGGGGACACCGAGCATCTCACTGATGACGATGATGGGCAGTGGAAATGCATAATCATCAATTAAATTGATCGTTTTGTGTTTTTGATTCATGTTGTTCAATAGATCATCCGCAATTTCACGGATTCTCGGTTCCAGCTGCTTAATGGTCTTAGGATTGAAGTAAGGTTGGACAAGTTTGCGCAGGCGTGTATGGTCAGGTGGATCTACGTCGAGCATCATGTTTTGGAAGATATTGAAGTCGTTTTGGTCCGTGTCTTGAGGTGAAGAAGAAAATAACTTGCTTTGGTCCTTAATGAAACTGGGTGATTTCAACAGCTCTTTTACGTGATCGTATTTTGTAATCATCCAGGAGTGATTCATTGCGTCACTGTTCATCGGAAAAATTGGTTGATCTCTGCGAAGTTCTTCGTAAAACGAAAAGGCACCTACTTTAAAATTAGACTGGTGAAGTGTTTCCATGTTCCCCATTCAAAGTTCCTCCTCTGAAATGATCTGTCTACCTTGGATTATATAAGGGAATGAAGATAATTGGAAATAAAAGGAGTACCAGGTCATCCATATTCTGGATGACCTGGTACTCCTTTTACTGGTAAGCGTTATTTCTTAAGGTTTTGAGGGAAAGTGATAAGATAAGGATAGGTTTGGGGAAAGGTGGAAACAAAGTGAAGAAAATTCAATTAGGGAAAAGTGATTTAGAGGTCGGGGAGATTTCGCTCGGCTGTATGAGAATGAGTGAACTGAGTACGAAGGATGCATCTAAAGTCATTACAAATGCAGTCGAAAATGGAGTCGACTTATTTGATCATGCTGATATTTATGGGAAAGGCGAATCGGAGTCAGTCTTTGCTGAAGCTTTGAAAACGACCGGCCTGTCACGTGATGACATCAAACTTCAAACGAAGTGCGGCATTCGCAATGGTTTCTTCGATTTTTCTAAAGAACATATCTTGGAGTCTGTAGACGGAAGTCTGAAGCGGTTGAATACAGATTATGTGGACAGTTTTCTGCTCCACCGTCCAGATGCATTAATGGAGCCGGAAGAAGTAGCTGAAGCGTTTACTACACTGAAAGAAAGCGGAAAGGTGCGTTACTTCGGTGTCAGTAACCAAAACCCGATGCAGATGGAACTACTGAAGAAATATATGGGAGAAAGCTTGATCGTCAACCAACTGCAACTCAGTATCGTCCATACGCCGATGATTGATGCCGGATTCAATGTGAACATGCAAAACGATCCGGCCGTCGTCAGGGACAGCAACGTCTTGGAGTACTGCCGACTGAATGATATCACCATTCAAGCATGGTCGCCATTCCAGCACGGAATGATTGAGGGTCCTTTTGTAGGCAATGACGCTTTTCCAGAAGTGAATGCCAAGCTTCAGGAACTGGCTGAAAAGTATGACGTGACGGATTCTGCCATCGCGATTGCCTGGATTCTGCGTCACCCTGCAAACATTCAACCTGTCGTAGGGACAATGAACACGCAGCGAATGCAGGATATTGCCAAAGCTTCTCATATTGTCTTGTCCAGAGAAGAATGGTACGAGCTTTATCGAGCTGCTGGTAACGACTTACCGTAACATCTGTTGGAGGAGGAGGCTAATCGGGTCATGGTTAGCCTCTTTCTCATATGGAGAACCTTTCTTCATATAAAACAGGGAGAATTCAGAATGAGAAAATATCTTTAGCGAATGATAAGAAGAGCGATAAATCCGTCTTTTTGATTGAAAATGCTGTAAAAAGAACGGGGATTATGAAAAAAATCTTGATTGTAAGCGTTTATTTTGAAAGAATGTGTTGTGCTTCACAAGATTATATTTTACTCTAGTAACGTTAGCTATAAAATAGCACTCTTACTGTTTTATAACAGGTAGAGCTTTCGTTGCTTGTACTAGTTATTTACTTATAAAAAAATGAGCCTAGGGCTCAAAAAAGGAGAAGTGGATATGGCAGATTCATTCACAACAGAAAAAGACGGGCAGACAAACGTTGCTCGTGACGAGCGTGAACTGCTCGACCAACTACTGGAACCTGAAGTACAGGAATCTTTGACTGTTCTTGTGAAAGAGCTTCCGAAGCTTACCGAATTGGTAAAGATTCTTTCAAGCTCCTACGACACCGTTCAAGCGCTTGCGACGGATGAAGTTCTGAAAAAGGACACCGTTGAGTTCATGTCAGAAGTGGCTGAGCCTCTCAAGCATTCCGTGAAGGAAGTAGCTCAAAACGCAATCGAAGCGAAAGATCATGCGGAAAGCAGCTCAGAAGTCATCGGACTTTTCGGCTTGATGAAGATGTTGAAAGATCCTCAAGCTCAAAAAATGTTCCGTTTCGTCAACGCATACTTAAAAGTATCTGCTGAACGCAATCACAAAGAGTAGGAAATGGAGGAATCAACATGTCAAAAGAAATCGTCATTCTAGGCGGCGGTTATGGCGGGCTTCTTGCCGCTTTGTCTGTGCGCCAATACATGGACGCTTCTGAAGCGAACGTCACAATCATTAACAAAACCCCGACACACCAAATTATTACAGAATTGCACCGTTTGGCAGCAGGAAACATTTCTGAGCAGGCGGCCGCGCTTCCTCTTGAAAAGTTATTGAAAGGAAAAGACATCAACCTTAAGGTTGCAACAGTCGAGTCCTTTTCTGTCAATGACAAAAAGATTTCACTGGAAGATGGTTCTGAACTGTTCTATGATGCTTTGGTCGTGGCACTGGGTAGTGTAACGAACTACTTCGGCATCCCAGGACTACAAGAACACAGCATGGTTCTTAAGTCCGCAGAAGATGCAAATAAAATCCGCGAACATGTGGAAGCTCGTATTCGTGATTATGCAGCGACGAATAACGAAGCAGATGCACACATCGTTATCGGTGGCGGTGGCTTGACTGGTGTCGAGCTTGTCGGTGAATTGGCTGATGAAACACCAGCAATGGCTAAAAAATATGGGGTTAACCCTGATGAAATCAAGCTGACACTTGTAGAAGCCATGCCGAAAATTTTGCCGATGCTTCCTGATCACTTGATCGAAAGAGCAACGAAGAGCCTTGAAAAACGCGGCGTAGAATTCCTGACAGAACTTCCTGTCACAAATGTAGAAGGAAACGTCATCGAGTTGAAAGACGGCCGTAAACTGACAGCGAATACGTTCGTTTGGACGGGTGGAGTTGCAGGAAACCCACTTGTCGGGGAATCCGGCATTGAAGTGAATCGCGGACGTGCGTCTGTGAACAACTACCTTCAGTCCGTATCCCACAAAGACGTCTTTGTTGTTGGTGATAGTGCAGTTTACTTCAAACCAGGTGAAGAACGCCCGCAGCCACCGACAGCACAAATTGCTTGGCAGATGGGTGAGACCGTCGGTTATAACCTATATGCCTTCCTTGAAGACAAGAGCTTTGAAGAGTTCGAACCTGTCAACTCAGGTACACTTGCAAGCCTTGGCCGTAAAGACGCGGTCGCTTTCATCGGTGCTAACCAGACACCATTGAAAGGTCTTCCAGCTTCTGTCATGAAAGAAGCAAGTAACGTGCGCTATCTTTCCCACATCAAGGGACTATTCGCACTTGCCTATTAAGATAAAAAAATAATTTAAGGTAAACCACCTTAACGAACGCCTGCTTCCAACCGCTTCCCAGTGGAAACGAAGCTGGCGTTTTTTTGTGTTTCACTTACATTATTTACCACACCAGGTCATCCAGATATTGGATGACCTGGTGTGGCTATTTCTGGGAATGGACCGCTTATGTATAAAGGATATTAGGTGGGTCCAGAATGGAGATAATCGAAATCGATTGCTTGGAGTGGTGGGAGATGTATTTATTATTAGTCATCGTGGTGTGGATTCTTTTTGCTTATCGATTTGTTGATTGGAAGCAGATAGGGAAGCAATATCCGACGATCCTGTTTTTTATTGCTGTCAACATGACCTACAATTTCCTTTATTACAATCACACGCTGTGGGCATTCCGGGGAGTGACAATGGAGTGGCTGAACCATTCCATCATCAACATGGCGTTCACTTTTTTCATCTGCCCTGTCGGCTTAATTATCTATTTGCAGCGTTTTCCAAAAACGCGAAGCAACCAGTTCATTTATATCACGGTCTGGGTCGTGTTTTACACGGTATTGGAATGGTTGTTTTCACTAAAGGGGATGTACGTTTATGATCATGGGTGGAACAACTGGCTCAACATTCCGTTGAATGCCGTACTATTCGTCGTCCTTTATCTTCATTACAAGAACCCAGTCCGGGGTCTTCTCGTATCCGTGCCGATTGTTGTCCTTTTCTATGTATTCTTTCCGTTTCCCTTGGACAGTTTAAAATAGAAAGGGTGTTATGCAGCAGTGATGATCCGTGATGTTTTATCTGTACCCATGTTTTTGATCCTGCTTTTTGTAAGTTATATAGCGATGTGGATGTACATCGGCAAGAAAAAGATCAATAAAAAATGACCTGCTCTTTAGGAAGAAGAGTCAGGTCATTCTTTTATTTGATTTGCGTTCGTTTCGATGCTGGATGGCTGTCTTCGAATTTCTTAAAAGAAGTTTCTGGTTTAAGCGCAATTGTTTCTTCTCCCGCTTGTTTTCCCAGAGATTTATACTTAAGTTGAAACTCATCCTGCACTTCAGGCGGTTCCTCAACGGAAGGTGACTGTCTCATGCCGGCAATCCAAGTGTCGAAGTCATACATGCCACGATCGATAATCAAACCCAAATCTTCGAGTGACTGTGTCAATTCGTTCAAGCAGTCCAGACCATTCCTTAAAATAATGCCTTTTTCTTTGGCTTTATCAACGGAATGCTCGAGACGATAGCTCTCCCCTTGATATGTAAACTCCACAAAACAACTGTTACGGTCCCAATTAAAATTGAAATTCTCAACCTTCAGGCGTTTGACCACTTTGACCAATCTCTTTTCACAAATGCTTTGCTCTTTATGTGGCATCCATCGGAATAGGACATTCTTGAATAAACGATTCTTGAACATGCCATTCACCTTCCTTTTTTATTAAGCCTAATCATGTAGTGACTGTATAACTATTTCTACAAGGTCTATCCGATGACCTTCCATTTTCAAGGATAATTTGTAGAATAAAGGAATTTTTTATTTCAACCCTTGCAGAAGGCTCTCGTCCTTTTCCCGAACAAGGTCGTAAGTTTCAACCAGATGTTCGGGAACCAATGCACGGCCATAGTTCCATGCATTCGTTTCAATGACTGACTTCAGCTCTTCAATCTCCTGATCTTCACCGTACATAAGTGTGCGCAGATCATGTCTATGTTTTTTAAATGTCAGGTAGTAGCCGATTTCATGATAGAGGATGATTCTCACAATGTTTTCTTCAGGTTCATTTACTTTTATTTTACTCATATATCCATTGATTTGTAGATAGTTAAAATTCACTGTATTTGTAGATACATTATAACTCATAGGGGCTGGAAGTTTATTATTGATTTCATAATTGATGTCCAGTTGATGTTCAAGCAGTGTCTCCTTAATAATATCTTCAACCTGCCGTATGTAAAGCATGAAAATCACTGACCTTTCCTTTCTATTATTCTTAGTATAAGTGAAGGAAAGAAGTGAACCAAGGTACGATACGCTCATAATGAAAAAGTCCTACAACGGGACTTTTGTAGGGTGGTGTAACCAGGAGGAACCCTCATCTTCTGAAGGTGAAGAAATTTCCTTGCTGTGGGCGCACATATCAAACGAAAATCATCTCCACACGTATAATACGGTAACTGAATCATTAAGGAGTGAAAAAATGAGTTACCGAGCGTATGACTATGACTATGATCACCACCCTAAAGGTGGGTGCTGTGGAAAAAAAGATAAACAACATAAAATGAAACATTATAAAAACTGTGTAGAAGAAGTATTAGAGGCGATTCTCTATGCGCAAAAGAAAGTGAAAAAAGATGATTGCTACACATCTTGCCAGCAATCAATCAATGAGCTTCTAGGAGAGAAGCGTGTGAAGAAAAACACGATTCCTTTCCTTTTATATTGCGGTTGTGAACCTTTCAAAGGCACGGGGGTAGCTACTTATTCCTGTCATTCTAAGAAAGAAAAAATCAAGTGTATCCATACCCACATTTTTAAGATCAAAGAATTGAATAAAGATTGTGCGGTTCTTGAGCTTCTTGACTTTAAGTCAGACTTGAAAGAAAAGCATCCGAAGAATTGTCACAGCAAGCACGGGTCTGCCTGTCATCAACTAGACCATAAGAGCTTGAATGACCTCATCGGAACCGGCATCTGCATCACTGTGGATTTATCATGTTTCTGTGCGATTACCTGCCTGCCAGCGGTTCATTTGTAAAACACGTCTTCTTTTAAATGACGAAACATTAACTTACCTTTCCTATGCGTTCACCGGTAAAAGAAAAGAAGGTAGCTTCAGCAGCCTACCTTCTGTACATATATGCTTACCCTCCGAAAGCTTCTAACAGATCCTCGATTTCCTGAAGGTCCATCTCCTGAGAACCAGTGGGTTTCTTGATGGATAGTGGTCCATTCCGTCTTTGATAAGAACCTCCCGCAAGCAACCTTTTTATTTCCAGCAATTCAGACAAGACCCCATTGGTACCCTCTGGCTGAGAAACAGCCGCTTTATGAAAGTAGTGGTTCAAGGCAGAGAAAATCAAATGATTCAAGGTGTTATTTTCTGCATGATAGGCTATTTCCTCTTTAATTTCAGCGGAGACCGGGTGCTGGTCTCCTGACTTTATGTCAATGAAGGAATCAGGGATCGTAAGCACGGTTTCTTTAAAATAATCGTGATATACGTTTGACATTCCTTCACCCTCTAACTTTTGATATAAGCGTAATCGTCCGCATATTCTTTGTTTTTGCTGATCCACTGCATCTTAGCAAGAATCATCAATCCCTGGACATTCAATTGCGACATGTTTTCAGGGAAAAGTAATTCAATCGGACGGCCGCGTTCATTCCATTTCACGGCTGCTTCTTTGATATGTTTTTCAGCGATTTCAGCGGCGCCACCAACCGCAATATAACGGGAGGCACCCTTAATTTCGATGGAACGGCTTCTCACCCGGTCGAAATGTTCAAGATACTTGATAGCCATCAAACGCATCTGTGGGGTGATGTATTTACTTATATCTTTTCGTACTCCCGCGAATGGTTCAACATACCATTCGGACTGTCCGGCCACGAGTTTTTCTTCAAGCTCCGACCGTGAATTGAAGCTGTACATTTCATTTTTACTTACTTTTTGTATGATATGGTCGAGGAATTGGTTGATGCCGAATGGCTCACCTTCGACAGATGCCACCGGTTTATTTTTCTTGATCCCTACAAAGTCCACAGAATCTCCACCGAGGTCACCGATGAGGATGCCTTTGAAAGAATCCTTTACGAGTGAGTCGTCCGAGATCATGAGCGTCTCCTGATCCCTTGTCAAAGCTAAGTAGGCAAGGGCTCCTTCAGCACCTACGATGACATCTTCAATTTGTATTTTGACCGCGACTTCCTTCGGTTCTCTTATACCAGGAACTTTATGAAAAATGACCGTATGATTTCCAATCAAGCGCTGTTTGAATTGATTCTTTTTCTCTTTGTATTGGGTTGTAGGTAACGATACCGCCAGCTGATCAATCGTAAATTGCAGGTCCCCCTCAGCAGGATTCGTCAATAATGCATGATACGCAGCGGTTGCAAAAAGTAAGATGTACGTGCGTTCTTCGTCAACTTTTTGATTGTTGAATGATGTTAAGCTGACGTTTTTCTGCTGCATCGCTGACTTACCGATATAAAAGATCTCGCGTCGATCCTGAATGGAAGGGCTTTTGATTTCAACGATCAAATTTTCCTCAAGATCCACATCTTCTTCATCGTACGGTTTTTCGTAAAATTCCTCATCAAACAAGGCGATTGCGTTCGGCATCTGATAATCAAACGTTTCCCCTTGATCGGATACCAACGCTTTGTACCAGCTGTTTCCGACATCTACGGCAAGAAAATTATTTCTGTTCATTTTCAACCTCCTCATTCTACAACCTATGTAGAAGAGGCAGTCCCTGTGCGAATACCCAATTTCCTGTCTCGAACTCTGCAAAAATCAGACTGTGAGGGAGTGCGGACCGCGCCAAAGAGAGTGTGAATCGCGCCAAAGGGAGTGCGGACCGCGCCAAAGGGAGTGCGAATCGCACCAAAGTTAGTGCGAACCGCGCCAAAGGATGTGTTAACTGTTCCGAAGAGAGTGTAAACCATGCTAATGAGAGAAGATAGAGATTACAACATAAGAAACTTTTAATGAAAGTAGATAAAGACTACAGGTGATATCTATTAAAATGAGATGACTTGGTCAAAGTTCCACGTTTATACTCCTTCAAATGACCATGCTTAATAGAGTAGATTGCATAGAATACAGTGAGGTTAATATAAAGGAGGAAAATAGTGATGAAAAAAGATAATTGTCACGATAAATGTGTAAACCTTAATGCTTCAGCCTCAGTTGACAATTGCACAAACTCAGAAGCGGATACTCCGGTAAACCCTGCAGATGAACTGACAATCAAAGTTCCTGTAGAACTTGGAGCCTATGATGTTACGACTCATCTTGTAGCGAACATTAAGTTCCCGCACCCTGTACTGGAAATCAAAGACATTAAGAAAAGAGTGGTAATCACTCAATGTCGTTTGATGACTCGTACGTCAACAGGCAGCGACGATCTTTTCACCGACGGAGAATTCCCATTGTTCATCAAAGGGTATGTCCGTAAAAACATTCAATATGCTAGCCCGGTGTACGGTGCTTCAGGCGAATGTGTATCATCTGATATGAAGTCATTGACGACTAAAATCCATTTTGACTGCATGACGACTGTAGATCTTCAAGGATTGGTTCAACTTCCTGTAGCGAATACAAGAAGAGAATTTGACTTCTTCCGTGCTCAGGACCTTGGTGAAGGATTCCCTGAAAAAGATCAATATCTATCCAGCGATCTTTCTCAGTACCACCAGGAGAGCACACAAGCGTACAACGAGCTTCCATTCTGTGAGCTTGTCGCAAGTGACATCATCGAGTGGGATGAAGCAACAGACCGCCATTCATACGGTCCGGTTGATGAAGGCTACTTCCACCACATCGTTGAGAAAATGATGGTCCGATTCCGCATCAAAGTTTTGCAAAAGCAACAAGTCGAACTAGACAGAAATGGAAACGGAAACGGATAATCTCCTGAACATCAAAACACGGTCCCCTATAAGGGATCGTGTTTTCTTATTTTATTTCATAGGCGATTGATGGTTCATCCTCCTTCAGCTTGTTGGCTTGAACGTATCTCAAAGTCGAGATAAGAGCCCAGACATTGTCAGTTCTTCTACATACCATGGGGATATCTTTCGTTTAGGAGGCCATCGAATGTCTGATAAACATAACGATTCCTATGAGTGTGAAAAAGGGTATTGTAAGCCATGCAAGCCTCATGTGAGCATAGGCAAAATCGTCACAAAGGTGCCGGTCGTTCTCGCCGAACTCAATGTCCAGCTGAACATAAATGAAACCATCACTTTTCCAGAACCTGTTCTTGAAATTAAAGACATTAAGAAAAGAGTCGCCTTGACTCAATGTCGTTTGCTACTCCCGACAAAAAAACTATTCATTAAAGGATTTGTCCGTAAAAATATCCAATATGCAAGTCCATCGAACGAAATTGAAATGAGCACGGATACGACGGTCGCTTCGGATCTCCATTCGTTTACCGTTGATATTCCATTCGATACGGTGATTGAAGTCAAAGACTTCTTATCCATGCCGGTCATGCCGAAAAATAATAAGCGTGAAGAATTTGATTTTGCCGTATCTCAACCCTTACCTTCTGGATTCCCTGAAAAGGATGAACTGTTGAGCAGTGATCTTTCTCAATATCACCAGGAGAGCAGCCAATATTATAATGAGCTTCCTTATTGTGAGCTTCTTTCCAGTAAGATCATCGAATGGGATGAGGCCATCGATCGTCAACCTCTTCCGGGTTCTTCACCATTCAATGAAGGGTACTTTACTCAAGTCGAAGAAAAAATGGTGCTTGATATTTACTTGAAAGTTCTCCAGGACCAGCAAATACGCGTAGCTTCAGCTTCCAATGATGATTGATGAGTGAAGTCTATGATAGAAAGGAGGGGAGAAAGGATGCTGAAAGGCAAGCACCTTTCTGAGTAATATGAAAAGAGATGAAATCAAGTTCAATCAAACACGTTGGACGAAACGATCCCATCCCAAACCATTGAAAACAAAGGAAGAGCGTGGGAAAGATATCCCTCCCCGTCATTTTCAATTCGAAGAAGACCTCTCTTCTTCCATTAATTACCATGAAATCTATTCTCCTTACAACTCAGGTGGAGAAATGCCTCGACCCGTCATTTCCCCACCTTCCAAAATTTTGGATGAAGAAACGGAAGAACATGGATTAGCGGAGAACCGAAAACGGATGTCCTCCTTCCGGGAAGATCAGAAGTCCATAGTCGAAGGTACCAGTAACAGGGTTGATTTTTTTGATGAATCATTGGACCATCTTCCCACGAAGTCTGATAGGGAAAGGAAGAAAAACAACCCGTTCCTTCCGGAAATACTAGCATTACTAAAAGAGGATCCTAGTCCAGACTGGAGTTCTATGAACGATCCTCAAGAGATGGTAGAAAATGATCGCCAAGACTACTCCATCTTGACGGATATCGTGTCTTCCATGGAAGAGTCCTCGGACCATCGGCAAGATTTTAAGGATCACTACCATGCTCAGAAAAATATCATTTTGGAAGAGAAAGACTTCGGTTATCCAAAGGAAGACATGTCAGTAGAAAAGCCAAGGAATGAACACCCATCCGACAACTTCCGTCATGAGGTCTGCTCCATGCTGGATGAATCCAGTTCCTGGTCAGAAAAAATCGAATGGTCTTACGAGGAGGAAGAATCTTCATTAATCCTCCCTCTGGATGAAAGCTCATCTTGTACGCTGGAAGGGGACGAAGAATCTCTATGTGTGCACGAGCAGGAAGTAATGGAGAGTTCTTCTTCTTTGGAATTCCTTTGTGAAGAAGTGGAAGAATCGTCAAACTCCTCATGGAACATGACCGTGAAAGTGCCCGTCTTATTGTCTACTAAGATGGTCGAAGTGGACCTTATGGAAACGTTGAATATTCCTGATGATCTTTGCGAAATCATAGAAATACACTTATCTATTCACTCTCAAAAAGAAACGGTTGTTCTGCCATCTTCTTATGTTTTTCTTAGCGGTGTACTCATGGTGGAGGTCATTTATGACAATGGTGAATCATTGCAGCAGCTCAGACAGACGGTACCTTGGGAGAAGACAGTGGGTGTAGATTGGAAGAGCGATCCGCAGATTCCGTATTCAGATCGGAAGGAATATACTTTTGAGTGTGACGGGACAGGAAACGTGCACTATGAGTTTGTTGAAACCTTCGTTGAACAGGTGGAAGTAGAAGCGCAAAGTGTACGCTTCGTCAGTCATAGTGATGCCTCTGTGACAGATGGGAAACTCTACATTCAAGGATCCGCTCAAATTCTCTATGACCTTTTGCAAAAACAATATGTACGTATATAGTTTTGTTTACTATAAAAAAAGAGAGGCCCCGACAAGGAGCTTCTCTTCTTTATTATTGACCGATGATTTTTCGGAAGCGGCTGTAAACCGTTTCTTGTTGTTGAGTTGTAGAAGCCTGAGCTTCTCCTCCTCCACCATTATCGCCATTTGGCGGAATTGGTGGGAAATCGAGATCTTGTTGTTTTTGGGTCAATTTAATGACAAGGTTAATGTCCATTTTTTCCGTTACTTTGTTGAAACGTCCCCAGTTATCAAAATGATGCACAATGTCCCACTGGTTTACAGCAGAAGCGAGAAGTTTACATTTGATTGGTTCGTTGTTGATTTCGAATGTCAAAGAACCGAATTCGCAACGGTTGGCGCCCATGCCGTCTTTGGCAAGCTCACGGCGTTCGAGGACGTTGTCTTTCACGCTGTATGGGAAATCGAATGGATACTGGACGTCGTTTGCAAGTTCAACCTGATCGTACGCTTTAAACGGGATATCGATGCTGTAGTCTTTGACATATCCATACCCATCTTCCACATACTGGATGTTTTTGTGTACGACCCCTTCAACAAACAATTTCACGTACCTAGGGTTTCCGACAACGGGAATCGCTTTACACTGTGTCAAGGAAACGTTCTTCTCGATGTTTTTAATGGCTCTAGCATAAGATGGTAGTTTGAAGTCCGCCTCAGTAAGAGACTGGATCAACACATCACCAAGAATTCTTGTTTTTTCATTATCATCAGTAGAGAACTCTTCTGTTTCTGTAGATAAACTTCTTGATTTAGCTACATCACTAGATAGAGATGGACATTTTTTACCTTGTCCATAACCATTTCCGCATCCTGTGTTTTTTCTCATATTGTTCACTCCTTCTATTTTTTTGTCAAAAGTCTATCTTTCTTTCAGACAAGTTCCTTTTGACTCATTAATACTATATGTCTCTATTAACGAAGGTGAATGGACGAGTGACGATAGGCTGTAAAAATAGGTGCTTTCTCTCTAAAACTATGAGATGAACGTTGTGAAAATTTCGAACTGCACGCTTAGGGGGAGTCTAATTCGGGGGGCTTGGTCATAGGGTAGAAAAAAAGCTTTGTCCATAACAGGGGGGGGATGCTATGGAGTGGAGTTTATGGGTAATGGTGATGTCGGCGTTTGCCACAAGTGTCGGAGCTCTCCCTGTACTATTCATACGTGGCATTTCACACAGGCGCATGGATAGCATCCTTGCTTATACAGCGGGGATTATGGTTGCAGCTTCGACTTACGGATTGATTCCTGCTTCGCTCAAGTTAACCAATTTGTATGTGCTCTGTCTTGGAGTTCTTGTGGGTGCCTTGTTATTGAACGTATTGGAATACATTATTCCTCACATCGACCTTGATCATGAACGAAGTGATGTGAAACTGCCTCAGCAGGGGCTTATGTTCGTTGCGGCTATGACTTTGCATAATATTCCGGAAGGTCTGTCTGTTGGAGCAAGTTTGGCGAGTGAAGTTGAAAATCTTGGCCTGGTCGTCGCCTTATCAATGGGCTTGCAGAATGCTCCGGAAGGCTTTCTTGTCGCCTTGTTTTTGTTAAATCAGGGCGTGCGCAAATGGTTAGGGGTGGCGATGGCCTTTTTAACAGGAGCCATTGAATGTTTAGCTAGTGTTTTTGGTTTTTTTATGGTTCATATCGCTTTGTTTCTCGTTCCATACGGTCTCGCATTTGCTGCTGGAGCGATGTTATTCATTGTATATAAAGAATTGATACCGGAAACACATGGTCATGGATATGAAAGGCTCGCTACTTTTTCCTTCTTGCTGGGGCTTCTCAGTATGATCGGTGTGGTGGAGTGGTTCAGGTAGCTACTCGTCTTCATTTCGATTACACTGATAGAAAAGGAAAAAGGAGTGGAAGAGAGATGTACGAAGGTATTCACCACGTGTCCTTATTAGTATCGGATATCGAAAAAGCGAAGCACTTTTATGGAAATGTATTAGGGTTTGAAGAGAGTCCGGATCGCCCTGATTTTGGTTTTCCTGGTGCATGGTATCAGGTTGGATCCACACAGATTCATCTTATTGTACATAAGGAAGGACGAACTTTCCGTGGAACAACAGAAATTGATTCCCGGGATGGACATTTTGCAGTAAGGGTGAAGGATATGGAGGCTTTCATTCACCGCTTGGATGAACATGGTGTGGAAATGCTGAACAAGCCTGAGAACAAAACCGAATGGCACCAGGTTTACATCAGTGACCCAGATGGAAATATTATTGAGTTTAACAAATAGTGGATGGCTTCATATAAGAAGTACATGAATCCAACAAGCTTACAAGCCTCCTCGAACAAATACAACAATTCGGCGAGTAATAGAGATCTTTTTTACTATGTAGGAACACAAATAACCTACAGCCCCAATTGATAAGGGCTGTAGGTTATTTATGTTTTCATGGATCGTGTCATGTTTTTCCGTTTAAAATCTTTTATTACGGTTATATATTTTTAAAAAATCGTTTTTGTAGGGATTTGGAGGGAAGGCTATGGGACGAGAAGAAAAACGACTGGGGTTAATTACAGCGCCAGGATATCCTAAAGAATTAGGAGAGGCTTTGGTAAAAGAACTTCCTGAGCTCCTCAGCTATTATGTGGAAGACAATTACAACTGGGAAGTGGAATATACGGTCGATGCGCTTACAGGAGTTACGGAAAACTCAGAGGATGTTCTGGAAGCGACGATGGACAGAAGTAAAAAGAAAAACTGGGACTTTGCTGTATGTCTGACTGACCTACCATTATTCAAAGGGAAATTTCCGGTTGTAGCGGAAGCGTATGAAGATGGACATGTTGCTTTGATTAGTCTGCCGGGTCTTGGATCAACTCCTATGATTAAAAGAGTCAGAGAGTCTATTTTACAACTTGTGAATGAAATCTATTATGGCAGTTCTGACAAAGAACGCGAGCAGGCAGAACATAGAATTCAGTCGAAAGATGATGACCAGCATGAAGAATTGAGAAATAAAAGCTCAACAAGACTGATGGGGAAAAGGGGGTTAGAATGGCTCTCACCGATCCAGAGAGAAACCCCTCACGAAGAGGATTCAAACATCGATGTCCGGTTCACTGTGAAGTCTCGGATCAGTGGCGCTTTGCGGCTGTTGACTGGTATGGTTCGTGCCAATCGTCCATGGGCCATGTTTCCGGCTTTCCTGAAAGTTATCGTTTTTGCTTTTACGACAGGTGCTTATGCCCTGGTGTTCCCGACATTATGGAATCTGAGCAACAATTACGGCATATGGCGCATGTTCATGCTTTCGGTTGTATCCATAGTGGCGATGGTCGGGTGGATCATCATTGCTCATAAACTATGGGAAAAACCGAACGACAAGAGAGCACCCTATTTACGAAAGCTGTATAACGGGGTTACAGTATTGACACTTTTGGTTTCTGTCAGTTTGTATTATATGCTTCTGTTCTTTATCTTTTCTCTTGCGGTGGTTGCCTTCATTCCAATGGGTATGTTGAAGTCACAGTTAACGGGTGACGCAGGGTACGTCAATTACTTTTATATCGCCTGGACCGCAACGAGTGTTTCTACGATTATTGGAGCACTCGGTTCTGTACTTGAAAAAGAAGAGGTGGTTCTTTCTTCCACTTATGGATACCGTCAGCGCCAGCGTTATGAGCAGATAAAGAAGGAGGAAGATGAGGAACAAGAAGATGGTCAAGGTGTGGAGAACGCTCAAGAATTGAAGAGAGTGAAATAGAAGAAAATCATCATCCAAATGATGATATGAAAATTGTTTCTTTTAAGTTATGGATAAGGCTCCAGCGGGTAGAAAGGGAGGAGAATCTTACATAACTTAGGAGGATTGGATGAGAAAGAAGTTGATCGACTATAAAATTTTTGTTCCATCATTAATCATAATGATTGGCATCAGCATTCCATTTGCCTTGTATGAGGCAGAATCACTGGAACTGCTGAATGCCATTTTTGATTCTATCGTGAATAACTTCAGTTGGGGTTATCTTTGGTATGGTGTCATTTTAGTGGCAGCCGGGTTGTATTTATCTTTTTCTAAATATGGACAGGTGGTTCTAGGTGATCCCAAAGAAAAGCCCCGTTTTACACTATTTGAATATGCCTCCATTTTAATTGCGATGGGCGTCGGTTCGACCATCATGCGGACAGGGATGCTGCAATGGACTTCTGTAGCTAACGATCCACCTGCCGGGGTTGAAGCAGGTTCCGCCGAAGCATTGCTGTGGGGAAATGCTTACAGTATGTTTTTATGGGGCTTCCAAGTATTCGCCATTTTTGTCATGATCGCACCTGCCATGGGGTACATTCTTCATGTCCGCAAGCGACCGTTAATGAGAATTTCAGAAGCGTGCCGGGTGCTGTTCGGAGATAAGTTTACAGATGGCATCGGAGGCCGAATGCTGGATGTTTTGTTTTTAATCAGTATTCTTGCAGGTGCATCTGTAACGTTAGGTCTTGGAGCACCGATTATTACACAGAATTTATCTCACTTGTTCGGAATTGAAGTGAACTTCACCCTGACGATTACCGTTACAATTATTTGGGTGCTTTTATTCTCGTTAAGTGCCTATCTCGGCATCGAGAGGGGAATCAAGAGATTGAGTACGTGGAACATGTATATTGCAGGTTTCTTTGCTGTGTTTATTTTAATTGGCGGACCTGGTGTGTTCATTCTCAATTATTTCTCGGACAGCGTATCGTTCTTATTATCCAATTATTTGAATATGTCGCTGAATACAGACTCTGTTCACCAGGGAGAAGCATCGCATATTCAGAGTAATACCGTTTTCTGGTACGCGTACAGTGCGACTTGGGCGATGCTGCACAGTGTGTTTGCTGCAAAGATCTCCAGAGGGCGTACAATCAAGGAAATGATTTTGACATACTTGCTCGCGCCAACACTGATTTCCTGGATAGCGACAGGGGTGCTCGGTGGACTTGGTGTCCATCGCTACCTTTCTGGGGATCTTTCCGTTTTGAATCTAGTTAAAGAAAATGACCGAATGGCTGCGATTCCGGATATTCTTTCTACTCTTCCATTCGGTGAAGTGGCTATCATTATTTTTATGATTGTCGCTCTCATTTTCCTGACGACAACACTAGATTCGACCACGTATACCGTAGCCGCCTACACAAGTACAAGGGACATGAGTAAGTTTGAACCACCGAAGCTATTAAGAATTATCATCGCTGCCATTATTACTGGGTTTGCCCTTGTTCTGATGAGGATCGGTGGATTGGCACCGCTGGAAGTCATTTCAGGGTTAATGGGTCTACCTGTCATCATTATTCAATTCATCCTCATTTACGCTGCGAAGCGGATGATTGATGAAGATTGTGCATGGAGCAATAATATAAGATAAACCGTACCTCTCTTCATAATTCTATGAAGAGGGGTTTTTATATGGGATGTGGCTTTCTGTTCATTTAGTCCGGAGTGTACTATGATGAAAATAGGTTATTTTTGTCTATATATGTAAAGGGGAGAGGTAAATATGAAGTGGTGGCGGTTCATAATTGTTGGAATTGGGTTAATTTTACTAGTATCCTGCTCGGAACAGCCGAAGCCGGGAGAGGCTTTCCAATCCTATATGGAGAGTTGGGAGAATGGAGAATATGGGAACATGTATGAAGCTCTCAGTGAGAATTCCAAGCAACTCTTGAATAAAGAGGAATTTGTCAGTCGATATACAACGATTTATGAAGGAATTGACATGGCAAACCTCTCGCTTACATACGAACTTCCAGATGAAGAACAGGAGTATGAAACAGGAGATACACCTTCCTTTGAATTTGAAGGGGCGTTGGATTCGTTGGGAGGATCGATTGAATTTTCTCACGCGGCCACGCTCGTCTATGAAGAAGGAGAGGAGAGTGACCGATGGGCAGTGCAGTGGAATTCTTCGATGATCTTTCCTCAAATGGAAGACGGAGACGAGGTAAGAGCATGGACATTGGATCCGGAACGTGGTGAGATTTTTGATGCAAATGGAAGTCCGCTGGCTGTAAATGGAGGTGTTCTTGAGGTTGGTCTCGTACCGGGTTGGATGGAAGAGCACACGGAAGAGGAAACAGAGACGCTGAAAAAAGCGGTCGCTGAGATTATGGATACAACCGTAGAGGACATCGATCAGCAGTTGAATCAATCCTGGGTTACGGCAGATACATTCGTACCTGTGGGAGCTGTAGCTGAAAATGATGAAGAGACGATCGAGGCACTTAAGGATGATGACCTGCCCCGTGGAGTCACATTCCAAGCTGATCAAGAAGCAAGGAGCTATCCTTTGGGAGAAGCTGCTGCTCACTTAATTGGATATATAGGGCCGATTCAAGCAGACGAACTTGAAGAGTTGGAAAGTGAAGGCTATACAGCTGCAGATCAACTTGGAAAGACAGGACTTGAGAGTGTTCTTGAAGATCAATTGAGAGGCGAGGAAGGTGGAAAAGTCGTCATACAGACAGACGCGGAAGAAACGAAAGAGGTCTTAGCTGAAACAGCGGCGAAGGATGGAGAAGATTTTAACCTGACGATATCATCGGAAGTGCAGGAATCCCTTCATGCACAATTGTCAGGAGAATCAGGGGCAGCTTCTGCTGTAAACCCGATGACAGGTGATGTCCTTGCTCTTGTCAGTGCTCCTGCTTATGATCCAAATGCGATTGTGCTAGGTCGCGACGAAAAGTCGACCTTGAACAAATTCAACCGCACCTATTCTCCCGGATCGACATTCAAGCCGATCACAGCATCTATAGGTCTGGAACAAGGGGTCATTACACCAGAGGAAGAACTCTCCATTAAAGGAACGACGTTTGAGCAGAACGGATACACAGTGACAAGAGTGCCAGGGGCAGCCGAAGATGAACAAGTGAATTTAAGAGACGCGCTTGTGCGTTCAGATAATATTTATTTTGCCCGCAAGATCCTCGAAATTGGTGGGGAAACCTTCCTTCAGGAAGCCCGAGAATTCGGCTTTGGTGAAGATCTTCCGTTGACTTTTCCAATTGAAAATTCTCAGTTGTTGAATGGAGAAGCATTCGAACGGGACGCGTTACTTGGAGACACGGGTTTTGGACAAGGAGAAATTCAAATGAGCAGTCTTCACTTAGCGCTTACTTATACGCCTTTCGTGACCGATGGGGACATTATGAAACCAAAGTTGGTCTCTTCTGGAGAAGAGAGTCAGGTCTGGCATGAGAACGTGATGAGTGAGGATACGGCTTCAATCATACGGGAAGATTTGAAAGCTGTTGTCGAGGATCCAGCAGGGACAGGTCATGAGCCGGTTGTGAAAGGATTGAGTCTTGCTGGTAAAACGGGAACAGCTGAATTAAAACAATCCCAGGATGAGGATGGTCAGGAAAATGGATGGTTCATTGCCTGGGATACGGAAAGTCAGGATCTTATGGTTTCGATGATGATTGAAGATGCTGAAGGTGGAAGTCATTATGTTGTACCGAAAGTGAAGAATGTTTTTCAAACCTTAAGATAAAGCAGATACCGGGTGAAATCTTGAACTATATTTTCACCCGGTTATCTTTATAGACCGAAACGACATAATTTTCAGAATATAATACGGGTTAACCATTGACAAAGTTAAGGACCATCCATAAACTAGTAAGTAACAACGTTGTTAACATTCCCTTATTCCCCCCCTATGGAATATTTTTTTACCCCAAAATAACAACGTTGTTATTTTGTGATATAAGGAGTGTGGTCTGACTCATGGAACGGTTGAATCGAGAGACAGCAGCCCATTTACCGACGATAGATGACTCTAACAAATCAATGATTAATAAAGAACTTCCGATTCGCGCTATTCAGTTCGGCGAGGGGAATTTTCTTCGTGGTTATTTGAATTGGATGCTTGAGCGGATGAACCGACAGCAATTATTTAAAGGAAGGACGGTGGCCATTCAGCCGACACCTCATGGAAAAGTTGTACCAAAGCTTGAAAAGCAAGATCACCTGTACACAACGATTATTCAGGGGATGGAAGACGGGGAAGAAGTCCAGCACGTAGAAGTGAACTCAACAATTGCCCGGAGTATCAATCCCTATGACGCTTGGGAGTCTCTTCTTGCGCTTGCAGAACAAGATTCCATTGAATTTATTTTTTCCAATACAACGGAAGCTGGACTTGTGTACATGCAGGAGGAGTATCCGGAGAAAGAATCCCCGCTTTCCTTTCCGGGGAAGTTGGCCGCTCTCATGTACCGCCGTTTCATTCATACAAAAGGGGATCCTCAATCAGGTTTTAAGATTATCCCATGTGAGCTAGTAGAAGACAATGGAAAACTTTTGAAATCCATCGTTGTTCGGCTAGCTAAGGAATGGAGTTTACCAACATCCTTTTTGAAATGGGTGGATGATCACAATGTTTTCTGCGACACACTAGTGGACCGGATTGTCCCTGGGTACCCAGGAGAAAGCGTAGAACAGTGGCAGAAGAAGCTCGGGTATGAGGATGTGCTGATGACGGTAGGAGAACCGTTTCATCTTTTTGTCATCGAGTCAGAATTACCTTTAGAGCATAAGCTTCCGTTTCAAAAGGCAGGACTTCAAGTGAAATGGGCAGAGGTAAAGCCCTATCGTGATTTGAAGGTCGGCCTGTTGAATGCGCCTCATACGTTGCTTTTCTCTGTAGGGTTTATGTCCGGACTTCGAACTGTGAAAGAAGTGATGGCGGATAACGTTGTTTCCACTTATGTACGCCACGTTCTTTATAAAGATCTACTGCCACGACTATCTTTCGATGATACAGAAAAAAGTCAATTCGCAGACTCTGTCATCGAGCGCTTTCAAAATCCTTTTGTGAAACACAGACTCTCTGACTTAGGTCAAAATGCCGTACAAAAACTGAAAAGCCGGGTGTTTCCATTAATCTCGGAAGATGAGAAACTGCCGGAATCCATTGCTTTGTCGCTTGCGTCCCTTCTACATTATTACAAACCTCACACGATCCATGAGGGTCATTTCACGGGAGTCCATAATGGTGAAAAATACAAGGTCCGGGACGATCAAGTCGTTCTGGAAGCATTCATTGATTTTTGGAGCAAGGATAAGCAAGGGAAGGAAGAGGTGCGCTCATTATTGAGGGAGGAAAAGTTATGGGGAAGAGATTTGGCTCTCTATACGGATATGATTTTTAACTATTTTGAAGATATAAACCAACATGGAGCAAAAACGACGACGGAAAGCTTGTCTGAAGGAAAAGCTTCCAAAACATAAAACTAAAAAGGATGGGATGATATTGAAAAACTTTATGGATGAGACATTTCTATTGAACAGTGAAACGGCAGAACGTTTGTATAACAATTATGCCAAAGATATGCCAATCATTGATTACCACTGCCACCTTAGTCCAAAAGAGATTTTTGAAAACAAATCTTATAAGACAATTACAGATATTTGGCTCGATGGGGATCATTATAAATGGCGCTTAATGCGGGCAAACGGCATTGATGAAGAGCTGATTACGGGAGATGCAGATCCTTACGATAAGTTTCTGGCCTGGGCTAAAACAGTACCGAAATCGATCGGAAACCCAGTCTATACGTGGACGCATTTAGAGTTACAAAGGTACTTTAATGTGTATAACGCATTGGATGAAGACTCTGCACCTGAAATTTGGGAGAGGGTCAATGAACAGTTGAATCAGAAGGATTTTGGCGTACAGGATTTGATTAAAGCTTCCAATGTCGAAGTCATTTGTACGACGGACGATCCGGTTGATGACTTGCGATATCACAAGAAGCTGAAGGATTCGGATTTTGAAACGGTGGTACTGCCAAGTTTCCGGCCGGATAAAGGACTGGAATTGAACCGTGACGGCTACCAAGGATGGCTGAGTCAGTTAGAAGAGGCCACCCAGGTTTCCATTGATACGTATGAAGATTTCCTTGCTGCCCTAGATGATAGGGTCAGGTACTTTCATGAGGTTGGCGGAAGGGTTTCCGATCATGCCCTCGATGAAGTCGTGTATGAAGATGCAACGGTGGAAGAGGCCTCAGATATTTTTATAAAAGCGAAGAACGGTGAAAACGTCAGTCATGCAGAGGAAGCGAAATACAAATCCTATACGCTTAATTATTTAGGCAAACTTTATTGTAAACATGGATGGGTGATGCAATACCATATCAGTGCGCAGCGGAACAATAATTCGAGAATGTTCAAACGTTTAGGTGCGGACACAGGTTTTGACAGCATGAATGATGGACAGATTGCAAAGCCACTCTGCAAGCTATTGGACTCATTGGAGAAGCAGTCCTCCTTACCTAAGACCGTTTTGTATTCTCTGAACCCGAAAGATAACCCTGTCCTCGCTACGATTGCCGGAAGTTTCCAAGAAGGCGGAGTGCCAGGGGAAAATGCAATTTGGCACGGCCTGGTGGTTCAACGATACAAAGGAAGGAATGCTCTCACAAATGAAAACGCTTGCAGATATGGGGATGCTCAGTCAGTTTATCGGAATGCTGACAGATTCAAGAAGCTTCCTTTCCTACACACGTCATGAATATTTCCGACGTATCCTTTGTGACTTGCTGGCCACATGGGTGGAAAACGGTGAAGTCCCGAATGATGATGAGTTACTTGAGCCGATCATCAAGGATATTTCTTACCGGAACGCAGCGAATTATATTGGCATCAAGACCCCAACCCAAAGCCTGGAGGTGTAAGAGTGAAAGAATCAACTTTGGAAAGTATCTTAAAGATCAATGAACAGGACAACGTCGCAGTCGCACTAAAAGATTTAACAGCTGGAACAGAAGTTGAGGTGGATGGGAAGAAGATCACCTTGAGTTCTGATATCCCAAGAGGACACAAGATCGCCTTGTTGTCCATGAGTGAAGGAACCGATGTCATGAAGTATGGATTTCCGATCGGCCATTTGAAGACCGCAGTGAGGGAAGGAGACTGGATTCATACGGAAAACACGAAAACCAACCTCGACGGTGTCCAGGAATACCAATACGAACCGAAGTTTGCAGAAAATCCTTATCCAAAAGAAAACCTGACATTCAAAGGGTTCAAGCGTGCGGATGGACGTGTAGGAATACGGAATGAACTATGGATCGTTCCGACGGTCGGATGTGTGAATGGAATCGCTGAACAGATCATTAAAATCTTCCAATCCGAAGTAGGAGATATCGCGCCTTTTGACAACATTCAAGTCCTTAAACATAACTATGGATGCTCCCAACTTGGAGATGATCACGTGAATACAAGGACGATTCTCGGGAATGCGGTCAAACACCCTAATTCCGGAGGAGTGCTCGTGTTAGGACTGGGTTGTGAGAATAATAATGTGGATGAATTCAGAGAGTCGCTCGGGGATTACGATGAGGACAGAATCAAGTTTCTGACTTCTCAGGATGTTTCCGATGAAATTGAAGAAGGGGTCAATTACCTGCACAAAATCTATCAGGCAGCTAAGGATGATGTGAGAGAAGAAGTTCCTCTCTCCGAATTGAAAATCGGCTTGAAGTGTGGGGGTTCTGATGGGTTCTCAGGAATTACCGCAAACCCCCTTCTTGGTAGGATATCGGATTATATTGCTGCGCAAGGCGGGACGACGGTCTTGACGGAAGTGCCTGAGATGTTCGGGGCAGAAAAAATACTCATGGAACGAGCAGTCAAAGAAGAAGTCTTTCATAAAACGGTAGATTTAATCAATGATTTTAAACAATATTTCATTACGCATGACCAACCAATCTATGAAAATCCATCCCCGGGAAACAAAGACGGGGGCATAACGACACTTGAGGATAAATCACTGGGCTGTACTCAAAAAGCGGGAACTTCTGCTGTCATGGACGTGTTGAAGTATGGGGAGCCACTAAAAACGAAAGGGCTTAATCTGCTGTCTTCTCCAGGCAATGATCTAGTAGCATCGACAGCACTTGCTGCTGCCGGTTGTCAGGTCGTCTTGTTTACAACAGGAAGAGGAACGCCTTTCGGATCTTTCGTACCTACCATGAAAATTTCAACGAACACCCCATTATATGAAAAGAAAAAACACTGGATCGATTTCAATGCAGGAAGCTTACTGGAAGGGGCACCTCCAGAACAAGTACTGGAGGACTTCCGTGACTACATCATCAAGGTTGCTAGCGGTAAACTCGTCAACAACGAAAAAAATGATTTCAGGGAAATCGCCATTTTTAAATCAGGAGTAACTCTTTGAATGAGGAGGAAAAGAGATGAGTCCAAGCATACTGGAACAGTTAGAAGAAGATAAAATCATAGCCATCATACGGGGTATCCCTGCTGGTACAGGTGAAAAAGTAGCCAAAGCTTTGTACGATGGCGGCATTCGTTTCCTTGAAGTCACCCTTGATACAGAGGGGGCTTTGGAAATGATTAGAAGCCTGAGAGGAATTTATGATGAAAACTTGAAAATTGGAGCAGGAACGGTACTAAATGTAAAGGATGCAGAAACGGCTCTTGAGGCGGGAGCTGAATACATCGTTTCTCCTCATTTTGATGAAGAAATCGTGACTTATTGTTTATCCAAAGGTGTAACTGTTTTACCTGGGACGATGACTCCGACGGAAATGGTCAGAGCTACCAACCTCGGAGCACCGGCTGTCAAAGTATTTCCTGCCGGTGCGCTCGGTGTGAAGTATATCAAAGATGTCCGTGGACCACTCGGCCATATCTCGATGATCGCTACAGGTGGAGTGAACCTTGAGAATATCGAAGAAGTCCTTCAATACGGTGTCAAAGCGGTTGGACTTGGAGGGAATCTTGTCGATAAGGCATCTGTATCTGAAGGGAAGTATGAAGAAATTACGAAGAGAGCAAAATCGTACGTGTCAAAAATTGAAGGGGGTGTCGTTCATGGCTGATATTGTCACGATTGGGGAGAGCATGGTTCTTTTTCAACCTTACACAGGCGGAGGAATTAAATATACACCTCTTCTCACTAAATCAGTAGGCGGAGCTGAATCCAATCTTGCGTTCGGTCTTACAAAGCTTGGAAGAAAGGTGAGGTGGGTCAGCCGTGTAGGAAACGACCCTTTCGGTGAATTGATTCTAGCCACGTTGGCTGGGGAAGGCGTGGATGTCACGCATGCAGTCAAAGACCCCGATCATCCGACCGCTCTTTATTTCAAAGAAGCAAAAGTCCCTAGTGATCCAAGTGTCTATTACTATCGTCAGCAATCAGCGGCAAGCCGCTTTTCCTCTGACCACATCCGCTCGGAATGGTTTAAAGATGCCCGTCACCTGCATGTGACAGGAATTACACCCGCGTTAGGGGAAGAGACTGCGGCATTTACGAAGGAAGCAATGATACAAGCACGGGAACAAGGACTCACCGTTTCATTCGACCCTAATTTAAGAAGGAAGCTGTGGGATGATCATACAGCGAGGAAGGTCTTGCTTGATTTGATACCATATTGTGATGTGTTTTTACCAGGCATAGAAGAGGCGGAATTTTTACTTGGAGAGAAGTCGTCAGCCGCTTACGGAGAAGAATTTTTAAACATGGGACCATCCGTTGTAGCAATGAAGTTAGGAGAAGAGGGTTCGATCGGATTTACCAATGGACATGTTTTCGAAGCTCCGGGCCACACCGTTAAACAGGTGGTTGATACTGTTGGAGCAGGTGACGCTTTTGCCGCAGGATTGCTTGATTCTTTGTTGGAGGAGAAGTCTCTTTTCGATAAAGAAACCATTGTGAGGACACTTCCTCAGGCGTTGGAACAAGCCAATATTACAGGTGCACTAGCAACACAATTCTCAGGCGATTGGGAAGGAGCACCGACCAAGGAGGAAGTTCGTCAGTACATGAACAATGGAAAAATGGTCACAAGATAGGAGGTACTTTTGATGAGTGTCGGTGTATTGGCTCATTTATTCGGCAAAATGTCGTATCAGGAATTAGCATCTAAAGTAGGAAGCAAAGGTTTCTCCCATGTGCAGCTTGCATTATGGAAAGCGTTCGACAACTATGATTTTAGTAAACCTGGGCTGCTCAGTCCTGGGTTAGCAGAAGATATCAGAGAAGAATTCGGTAAGCATAATGTATCGATTTCTGTGCTTGCCTGCTACCTCCATTTTTTCCATGAAGATGTGGACGTCCGCCGGGAGAACATTGAACGATTCAAAGAACTTATTCGCCACGCGCGTTTTTTTGGAGCTCCGATGGTGGCAGCTGAAGTCGGCAAGATGAATACGAAGGAACTGACAGGTGATGAATGGCTGATTCTGAAAACAGCGCTTGAAGAGCTTGTGGAAGAGGCGGAGAAATGGGGGGTCTACATTGGGATCGAACCGGCAAACGACCACTTGATCGGAACGGCAGCATCGTTGAAGAGAATGCTGGATGAAGTTCCATCACCTCATATCGGTGTCGTTTTAGATCCATGAAACCTCGTGCACGAAGATAATTTCGCTAATCAGGATGAAGTCATCCAAGAAGCTTTTCATTTGTTGGGTTCTCGGATTATTGCCGCCCACGCCAAAGACAGGATACTCAACAATGATGGAGAAATAAAAACCGTTGTTCCTGGAAAAGGGGGGTTGAATTACGAGTTGTATATGACTTTGCTGGAGCAATACAAACCACAGGTGAAGATCATTATGGAAAAAGCTAAGGAGCATCAAATGACAGAAGCGAAAAGTTACATTGAGAAGGTAAGAGAAGAAGCGCGAATGAAAGCATCCATCCACTCTGCTTTGTCCCATTGAGTTTCACCGAAAAATAAGGAGGAATGACATGCAGCACTTTTATAGAAGAAGTTGGGTAGTCATGACGGTTTTGGTCCTTTTATTCTCCGCTTTTCCACCACATGTTTTTGCAGATGCTGGAGCAGGTGAGGAAGAGTGGAGTTTTCGTGCATTCGGTTCAAATACAGGGGAGGATAAAAACCCTGATCCACAATTCAATGAGGATGGATCAGTTACGATCGAGGCAGCAGGTGGGAAAATTGCCAGCAGTGAAGAGGGTCTTTCCTATTATTATAGGAAACTATCCGCAAATTCGAATTTTAAACTGACAACAACGGTTTATGCAGATGCATACAGTCCTGAGAGCCAACGGGCATTCGGATTAATGTTGAGAGATGGTGTCGGTGAGGATGGAGATAGCGGGAAACAAGCTGCTAATTATGTTGCCGTAGGTGCATTGGATGATGCGATGAGAGGTTTCTACAGTGAAGGTGGATTGGAAAAACTGGATGTATTTTCAGATAATGTTGCCCCAGGCCCGGGGGAAGCGTATGAACTGTCGATTCAAAAGTCAGGGGATACATTCAAAGTGACATCTAACGGTCAATCAAAGACACTTTCCATTGATGATTTATTCGAAGAAGAATTGTATCTCGGGGTGTTTGTAGCAAGGAACGGTACGATTACATTCCAGGATACGGACATAGAACAAGCGGCAGATGTAAAAGATCTTGAAATAAACGCAGATGCTATGAAGAAAGAGTACTTAACCGGCGAACATATGCAGTTGGAGGGGCTGGAAGTAAAAGGTATCCATGAGGACGGAAGCGCAATCGCCCTTGAGGAGGGGGATTATATTGTCACCGGTTTTGACAGCACAGAGGCTGGACAAGTCGATTTGATCGTCAGTTACAATGGAATCCAAAAGACGATCCCCTTACAAATCAGGGAACTTCAACTGACCGACATGTCTATCCTTTACTACCCTGCTCAAACGGAATATTACGTCGATGATTTTTTCGATCCAGAAGGGTTGGAAGTAACAGGGGTTTACGAAGATGGATATCTAGAGGAGACATTAACTGAAGATCAGTACACTCTTCTTATAGAAGGAGTGGAAATTGAGGATGGTACACAACTTACCAAAAGCGGGACTCAGACAGTGACCATTCGGTCGAATCAAAATGATGATGTGGCCAGCGAATTTGAGATTGAGGTGAAAGATGAAGACGTCACTGCGTTGAACGTTGTACAGCCACCATCTAAAACGCAGTATTTCTTAGGAGAAGTATTGGACTTAGATGGTTTGTCTGTAGAAGCCACCTATACAGATGGTGAAACTGTTCGAGTCATGAAAGAACACCTGAAAGTGTCTGATCTCGATACGAGTGAAGCGGGTGATAAAGAAGTCGAGCTGAGTTATAAGGAATCAGAAACTTCTTTCACTGTGAATGTCAAAAAAAGGGAGCTTCAGGGCATTGAGGTGACCGAATATCCGAAGACAACCTATGAGACTGGACAAGCGTTTGATGGTTCAGGATTGTCGATATCTAAAGTGTATGACAACGGCGATCAAGAGCTCCTTGATCCAAATATGTACAAAGTGGATGATTCTTCATACAATGCTGATCAACTCGGTGTATATACAATACAAATCATTCCGACTGATAACAGTATCGATTCAATAGACTTCCCAGTAACGGTCAGAAATGCAGAAGAGGTGGATTGGAAGGAGATTCAATTCGGCCAATCCACGGGTGAGGATACAAACTATATAGAAAAAATGGATGATACAGTACGAATCGTCGCAGAGCCGGGAGCCGGGAAGATCACCGGTGACCATGACGGGATTACCTTTTACTATACAGAAATTGATGCAGTAGAAGATAACTTCACCCTTTCAGCGGATATCAAAGTGAATGAATACGCGAAAACACCGAATCATGATGGCAAGGAGTCTTTTGGCATCATGGCACGAGACGCGATTGGGGAAAATGACAATTCCAGTGTTTTTGCCTCAAACATCGCTGCCATTGGAGGTTTTAGTGGTGGAACACGTGAAGACAACGCCACTCAACTTTTCATTCGTACAGGGGTGAATTCCCCGGATGGTGCCGGCAGTCAAGGTATCCAAAAAGTGATGCTCGAAAATGAAAAGCCTGGTCCGGTCAATACACACCCTGAACAGGAATACCGCCTGACACTTTCTAAAACGAACAGTGGCTATACAGGACAGTTGAATGATGGGGAAGAAGCCATTTTCTTTGATCCTGATCTATTGAATGTCCAAGATTCAAAGGTTTATGTTGGGTTTTATACCGCGCGTTTAGCAGATATTGAAGTAAGCAACATCGATTATTCGGTGACAGCAGCGGAAACAGATCCTCCTAAGGTGGAAGCACCGGAAGAACCTGTCGAGCCGGAGTTTACAGTAGAATCAAGAGACAAAACTTCTGAAGAAACGTATGAGTTGCTTCTCGAGTCCAATGTAGATGGAGAAGTAAGTGTAAAACAAGGGAATGAAGTCATTTCCAAAAATGAAACCATCACAGCTGGTGAAAGGTTATCTATTGAAAC
The DNA here is from genome assembly GCF_020524085.2 of Halobacillus litoralis. NCBI lineage: Bacteria > Bacillati > Bacillota > Bacilli > Caryophanales > Bacillaceae > Halobacillus > Halobacillus litoralis. Next base: position 378,233 of record NZ_CP129016.1, on the reverse strand, counting down.
GGACATAGAAACGAATGCGGCTACGAACTTCAGCCTGACGTTTTTACCAGACGACACACAATTCCTGACTGATTATGAGCGACAGGTTCAGAACTTTACAGTTATGAATCGGACGTTCAGAGATGGAGAAACCATTCATGTCACTGCGGACGGAACGAATGTTGGGGATGGAACAGTGGAAAAACCCCTTGATCTCGATACTGCCGTAGAATACGTACAACCTGGGCAGAAGATTATCCTGGCAGACGGAAATTACGTCAGGGATTCCAAACTTGAAATTTCCAAATACAATGATGGTACAGAGGCTCAAATGAAATATTTGCTAGCAGCGGATGGAGCCCGACCGGTCATCGATTTTGATAAAAAATCGGAAGGTGTCGTGCTTAGTGGCAACTACTGGTATGTGAAAGGAATTGATGTAGCTAGATCAGCTGGAAATACGAAAGGCTTTGTCGTTGGTGGTAGTCATAACATTGTCGAAGCCAGTCGTTTTTATGGGAACGGGGATACAGGCCTTCAAATCAGCCGGACGGACAGTGAAGCAGCTAAAGAGGAATGGCCTTCAGATAACTTAATTTTAAACAGTGAATCGTTCGATAACCGTGACCCGTCTGATAACAATGCTGATGGTTTTGCAGCGAAACTTACGTCTGGAGAAGGCAACATATTCAGGGGGTGTGTCGCTCATCACAACATCGATGATGGATGGGATCTTTACACGAAAGCAGGCACAGGAGCAATTGGTGCTGTGCTTATAGAAGATAGTATTGCTTATGAAAATGGAATACTCACTGACGGCACGGTCGGTGACGGAGACAAAAATGGATTCAAGCTTGGTGGAGAAGGAATCCATGTTCCTCATGTATTAAGAGGGAGCCTTGCTTTCGATAATGGTGCGGATGGAATCACAAGTAACAGCAACCCTGGTGTGATTGTAGAGAACTCTACATCATTCAGCAACAGCGGGCGTAATGTATCTTTAACCACATACGCGAACATCGAAGAAGACTTCATCGTTGATGGGCTGATTTCTTATCACCAAGGGGCGGCTTCAGCGGATCAATACCCTGAAGAAAATGAAGCAGACAACAATTTCTTCTTCGATGGTGAAGTCAGTAAAAATAAATCAGGTGTAGTGCTTGATGAGAGCAACTTCAAGAGTTTGACACCTACTCTTCCTTTTGAAAGGAATGAAGATGGTACTTTGGTCAGAGGAGATTTACTGGAGTTCGAGTTGACGGCATCAGCAGATTGGACGCCTCCTGTTATTAAAAAACATAAAGGCAAAGGTACAAAGAATGGGAAGGGACCGAAAGCAACGGTCTATATCAGCATTCAGGAAGGGTTTGCTGTAGAAAACATCGACCTGGACTCGATCGAAGTGAACGGTGTATTGCAGCCATTGGACAAGCAGAAGAAAAAGGTGATCGCAGATTTTGATAAGGACGGTGAAAAGGAATACCGCATTGATTTTTCAAGAAATGAGCTTGCTTCCATTCTTAAGAAAGGTGAGCAGGAAGTTGTGTTGAGCGGTACATTAACATCTGGATTGCTATTCTCTGCAAAAAGTAAAATCCTTGTGAAATAAGAGAAAGAAGAGGGGAATCCCTCTTCTTCTTTTTCTATGATTAGAGGATTTTTTTAATAAGAAGAAAGAAGGTATGACATTGAAGGCATCAGAAGGGCATTTGTCGTATAGACAGCTCAGTAGTTTTTTTATCCCTTTAGGTTTTTCCGCAAGTTTGACGTCTATTACCCATGTAATTATCAATGGGACGCTCAGCCGAGGAGAAAATGCAGCCTTCATTATTGCATGTTATGCCGTTGCATTCGCCTTGTTCGGAATTATCGAACGTCCCATCATCGTGTTCAGACAGACATGCTCTGCACTAGTAAAGGATGTACATTCGTTCAAAGTTCTCTCTCTGTTCATGGTCATTCCTATGGTCTTGATTATCGGTTTCAGTATGACGATGGCTTTTACATCCTTTGGAGATTGGGTGTATATGAATCTCTTCAATGCCGATGCCAATATGGTTAATACGATTTCTGATACGTTTGCGATCATTTTATTTGTGATCATTTTTTCTGGTGTTCGAGGACTCTATCAGGGTGTGATCATCAACCATCTGGAGACGAAGTGGTTGACGATCATGGTTGTCATCCGCTTGATTATCATGCTTTTAGTCGCCTATTCGTTTGTCTACTTTGACTATATAACGAGTTTGAGTGGGGCGATTTTATTTCTTGTCGGAATGTCTATTGAATGTGCCATCAGTGTTTGGAAGGGGCATGGAATTCTAAAACTTTCATACCGGAAAAAAAGTAAGGATTTACGAAATGGAGAGATTGCAAAGTTTTATGTACCTCTTGTCTTTTATTTTGTGATTCAAACGGTTTTAGTGCCAGTCATCTATGTTTTTCTAGCGAAAACGAACAATATTGAAATGGGAATTGCTTCTTTTGCACTCGCCTTCAGTATTACACAAATGCTTCTGAGCTTTTTTATGTACACCCATCAGCTTGTTCTGCAACTTTATGAAGTGAACAGGCAAAAAGTCATCCGCTTCATCATCTATATTAGCCTTCTTCCTACGCTTGCGCTGGTCCTTTTGTGTTATACACCTGCGGGCACGTGGTTTATGGGAGAAGTTATGGGGGCAAATGAAGAATTGGCTCAAACCACGATTGTCGTATTGAAGTTTTTTATTATAAAAACACTGGTCTTTCCTTGGGTGGATTTTTTGAATGGTTATCTGATGCTTTATAGAAAGACAAAGCGGATGGCCATTGCCCAAATCCTTAATCTCATCACAGTCATCGTGACCGTCTCTTTACTTGTAACCTTCTTTCCTTCCTGGAACGGGGTGAACGGTTCAATAGCTACTTCGCTTGGGGAGTTGGTCGCTCTTGTCATTGTTTTGACAGTTGTTCTCCGGATGATGGGAAAAGGGGAAAGGCGTGTGCGACAATCCAATTGATGTAAGGATTTTACATTTATATTTTTCTGAATTGTGATATAATTCGAGTTAAAAAACGAGAGGGGGACGAATGTGAAACCATTTTACAGCAACTATAGAATTAAAAACAAAATATTTTCCGTCTCCCTTTTGTTATTGATGATTTTCGGATTGTTAGGCCTTGTCACCTTTCAATATTTCACTTCGTTGTATGAAAAAAGAATTTATAAAGAATCCGCAGATATGCTTCAATTATCTTCGTCTATTGTTGATAAGGAACTGAACTTGATTGAAGAACTTTCATTTCAAGTTAGTACGGACACGTTCGTTCAAAATTACTTGAAAAAAATCAATGAAAATCGTTTTACTTTCGAGTCTTATGATACGAAAACAAGATTGCTGGAACGATTGCTACACTATGCATCCACTAGGAAATACATAGCCTCGATGCAGATCATTGATTCTCATGGGGATAAACATACGACAGGGTTTGATACGTCGCTTGAAAATGATGAAGGGAAAATCAGAAGAGTGTTGTCCGAAACGAATGGGTCGAACGTTTGGACGAAGATAGATGGGGAAAACGGAATCTCTGCTGCAAGAACAATCCGAAGCAAAGAGAACCTCAGCCTCAATAATATTGGTACCCTGATCATTTCGATTGATATGGATAAGTTTGTCGAGGAAACACTCAATTTTTCTCCTGAAAATAAGGAAATGATTATCACAAGTAATCATGAAATCTTTTATCAAAGTGATGAGAGTAATTGGGAAATGAATGACTTTGCGGTTGAAGGAAATGGTAGCGGTTACATGACTACTCCGATAAACGGGAAGGAATACCTCTTGACTTACGCACACTCCGGATTTTCTCAACTGACTTATCATCATCTCCTTCCCTATGATGACGTAAAAAAACAAACGACAGCCATAAAAATTATTATGATTATCTGCTTTGTTCTTATGCTGTCGCTGACCATCTTATTAAGCCAACGTGCGGCCAAAAATATCTCGAAGCCCCTCGAAGCATTGTCTTCGCAAATGAAAAGAGTAGAGGAGGGAGATTTTAGTGAATCTCTTACAAACAAATATCACAATGATGAAGTAGGAGAACTTCATGACAATTTCCAGTTGATGCTCAATCGAATTAATGAACTAATCAAAGAAAATTATACGAAGCAGCTAATGATTCAAGAAACAGAGTACAAAGCGCTGCAGGCGCAAATCAACCCTCACTTTTTATACAATACGCTAGACTCCATTAACTGGCTGGCGAAAATGCATAAGCAGGAGAAAATATCGGTCATGGCGGATGCTCTTGGCAATATGATGCGCAATATCATTAGCAAGAAGGATCCGACGATTACAATCAAAGAAGAGTTGGAAATTGTAAGAAACTACATCACCATCCAAAAATACAGGTATGATCACAGGTTGAATTTCACTCTTTCAATTTTAGAGAACTATGAAATGGGTAAAATCCCTAAACTTTCTATACAGCCCATCGTCGAAAACGCTATCCAACACGGGTTGGAAGAAATGATTGATGAGTGCCGCATTCATTTGGACATATCTGAAAACGAGGGGGGACTTAGTAATTAATGTGAGTGACAATGGTCCTGGAATTGATAAGAGTCTCCTCAATGATATATATCAAGGAGAAATACGATCGAAGAGCTCAGGTATCGGTCTGAATAATATTAATGAACGGATCAAAATGATGTTTGGTGAAGAATATGGGATTACGATTGAGAGTGAAGTTGGGAGAGGAACAACAGTCAGCATTCGATTACCTTATATAACGGGGTGAGGGAAAGTGTACAAAGTTCTACTGGTCGATGATGAAATCAATATACTGGAAGGGATCGCCATGATTGTTGATTGGGAGGGCTGTGGCACAAAGTTGGCATCAAAAGCCCGCCATGGTCAAATGGCTTTCGATATCATCATGGAGCAAAAGCCGGATATCGTCATTACGGATATTAAAATGCCAGGACTCAATGGAGTACAGTTAATCAGGAAAGTCCACGAAACATATCCTGATATTCGGTTTATTGTGTTGTCAGGTCATGATGAGTTTGAATTTGCCAAAACGGCTATGGAGTGTAACGTCAAACATTACCTTTTAAAGCCGAGCAACGAACAAAAAATTGAAAAAGCTTTAAAAGAAGTAGTGGCGGACCTGAATGAAAAAGAAGAGAAAGAAGCCTTTCTCGAGAGTATGCAGGATCATTTGAAAAAAGTCATGCCGAAAGCAAAGGAACAGTTCTTGAAAGAGTTTATTACGAACAAAAAGTACGGAGTTCAAGATTGGGAGTATTATAGCCGTATTTTTGAAATAGATACGAATTCGAAAGAGTTTTACCTTGTTGTGATAGAGATGGACCCTCCCTATGAGTACGAACATGTCCTTGCCTTGAAAAAAGTGATGGTCGAAGAGGTTGGAGAGGAACACATTCCACTGGAGACCACGGTCGGAGATAAGATTGTCATTTTGGTCGAATGGAAGTCCCGGGACAAGATTATTGAAAGAATAAAAGCAGCAAAGCAGTCATTTTCTGATTTTTATCCGAAAGAATATACAGTCGCTATCAGTGATTTAGGCAGCATCAGCCAATTGAGGCAGTTGTATAATGACACACTTTACTGTTTGACTCAGCGTTTTTACGTATCGGGTGGAAGCATCATTACGATGCAGGATATTAAGAAAGATCATACAGGTATGGAGGAATTACAATACGATCATGAAAACCTTATCTTTGCTATCCGGAGTGGAAATGAATCGCTTGTCCAACAAAATCTCGAAGAGTTCTTTATGGAAGTATGGCAGGAAAAATATGAAGTAAGTCTATTAAAATCTCATTGCTTGGAATTGTTCATGTCCATCATTCGTCAGGCGGATCGTGAAAGCATGAACGAATATTTTAAGCAGGTTCTCATGTTCCAAGAGTATGATAAGTTCCATGAATTGAAGCACTTCTTAGAGAAGGTGGCTTTTGAGATTGCTCAACACCATTATAATCGAACGAAGCAGACGCAAAGCAACATTATCAATCGCGTCATTAAATACGTGGAAAAAAACTTATCTGATGAGGAACTTACTTTATCATCCATCGCCTCGGATGTTCTTTATATGAACTCAGACTATTTAGGGAAGCTTTTCAAGAAAGAAAAAGGGGAACGGTTCTCAAGTTTTCTCGTTCATAGACGCATGGAAAAAGCTGTCGAACTTATGCAGCAGGAGGAGCAGGTGAAAATATCGAATATAGCAGAGGCCGTAGGGTTTGGAAACAATCCAAGATATTTCGGACAGGTTTTCAAAAAGCATACAGGAATGACTCCCACAAACTATATTCATGAAAAACAAGAGTGAAAAACTTATAGACCATCGTTCTATAAGTTTTTTTATATGATCTGATTTTAGTCACGAAGCCTTTGATTAATAGTTATAAAAGCAAATGACAAGATTGTGTAAGCCTTGATTTCGAGATAACCGGGGTTCGTTTGCTATGTTGAGCGTCAGGGATGGATCGGGGAGCTACTCGCTATCCTGTGGGGAATGGCGAGCTGCCTCGGAATGCGTTCTTTGGGATCTACTGAGTCTTCAAGAATAGGGAGCTTATGTTTAATTGAAAATGAGATGGAATAGGAGAAGAGGTGACAGGATTACTCCTGCTTTTTGTACAAGTCTGTTTTTTCTACATAGATATCTGAAAATTTTATTTAATAGAAATATTATTCGTCTTATGATAGGAACATGCAATAGAAAGCGCTTTCAAATTTTAAGGGGGAGGTCTTTTGAAGTTGATGAAAAAATTTCTGGTTTTCAGTTTAATGGCATTGATGTTAGCAAGTGTTCTGGCCGCCTGTTCGAACTCGGATGAGGCATCCGGGGAAGACAGCAGTGGTAGTGATGTAACGACATTAAGGATGACATGGTGGGGGTCACAAAGCCGACATGACCAAACACAAGAAATTATCAAGGCATTTGAAGAAGAAAATCCAGATATTAAGATCGAAGCAGAATTCACCGGATTCGACGGCTATTTTGAAAAGATGGCAGCCCAAGCATCGGGAAACAACCTTCCTGATATTATGCAGCAAAACTTCGGTGAATACTTGAACCAATATGCCGATAAGGAATTGTTAGCTGACCTCACTCCATTTGTTGAAGATGGATCGATCGATGTGGAAGGTGTAAGCGACACGATCATGGAATCAGGTAAAAAGAATGGCAAGCTTCTAGGTATTCCAACAGGTACCAATGCTCTTACAGCTTTCTATAATAAGGACATGTTGGATGCTGCCGGAGTGGATGTTTCTGACGGTCAATGGACTTGGGAAGATTATGAACAATATACAACATCCATTAGTGAAGCAACTGGAGAGTATGGTGCTCGATTAATGGAACCGAAGAACTTGTTTGAATATTACCTCAGAGAAAAAGGGAAAACGTTATTCAATGAAGACGGTACAGGTCTAGGGTATGAAGATGACCAACTACTTGTGGATTACTTTGAAAGAAATTTGGAGCTTGAAGAAAAAGGTGCTATCCCTAATTACGATACGATTCAGCAAATCAAAGGGGTCGAAGATGAGTTGATTGTACGTGGGGAAGCTGCTTTTGATTTCCGATGGTCCAATCAGGCGACAGCGCTTGATAGCGCAGCGGGCGACAAGCCGATCGGAATGACACTTCTTCCAGGTGAAAACAACAGCCAGGGCATGTACTTGAAGCCTGCCATGCTTTGGTCGATCAGTGAAAATTCTGAGCATAAAGAAGAAGCAGCTCGTTTTATAGACTTCTTTGTAAACAATATAAAAGTGTATGAAATCGGTGGTTCTGACCGTGGTGTACCAATAAAAGAAGAGATCCGCAGCGAACTTTCTGCTGACTTGAGTGAGACGGATCAGAAAGTGTTTGACTACATTGAGATGGTGACGGAAAACAGTTCTCCAATCGACTCTAACTTCCCACCAGAGTCATCTGAAATCTTGGCAGAACTGACGAAGATTGATGAACTCGTTATGTATGGTGAACTTTCTGCTGAAGAAGGAGCCGAACAGTTCAGATCTACTGTTGAAAGGATCATGAGCAGGTAATAACTAGGGAAGATGGTCCTGATCCTCTCCGAATAGGGCCATCTTCTTCTTTATAAAAATAAATCACAAGAGCGGGCGACCGGCCAAGATTCTTCTGTTCAATTTGGTGGGGTCTTGTCAGGTCGTTATCCGCCATGTAAACGATGGATCTCTACTAAACCATTCTATGAAAGTAAAAGAGGTGAGTGCGTTGATTCCTAAGAAAAAAGAAGAAATCCATGAAACGATAGAACCTCAGCACCCGGCGAAAAAGCCTAAAAGGAAGAAAATGAAACCCGTACCACCAAACAAAAAGCTCAATACAGGCAATCAAAACGTCACAGGATACGCGTTTATTTCTCCGTTTCTAATTGGGCTCTTTTCATTGACTCTATTCCCAATTCTCTATTCTTTGTATTTATCTTTTACAGACTTTGATTTAATGGGGACACCCAATTGGATCGGTCTCGACAACTACCAAAGAATGTTCACAGAGGATCCGACGTTCTGGAAGTCTATGAAAGTCACCTTTTTTTATGCAGGGGTAGCCGTTCCTATCCGGTTAGTATTCGCCCTTCTTGTTGCTTTGGCTTTGAATAAAGTGGTGGAAATGGTCGGATTATACCGAACCCTTCTTTATCTTCCATCGGTAGTCGGTGGGAGTATTGCTGTTTCGATTATGTGGCGTCAGTTGTTCGGAAACGATGGGGCTTTTAACTCTATCCTTGCTTCTATTGGGTTACCGACTCACTCGTGGCTTGGGGATCCTGACACAGCCATTTGGACATTAATCGTATTATATGGTTGGCAGTTCGGGTCATCCATGTTGATTTTCCTTGCAGGACTACGAAACATTCCGAAAACATTCTATGAAGCTTCGAGTGTTGATGGGGCAGGACCGATCCGCCAGTTCTTCATCATTACCATTCCATTGTTGACCCCGGTCATTCTGTTCAACACAATCATGCAGGTCATTCAAGGTTTCATGGCCTTTACGCCTAGTTTTGTCGTAACGAACGGTGGTCCAGTGAACAGTACATTATTGTATGTCCTTTATATGTACCAGCGGGCTTTTGAATACTTCGATATGGGTTACGCATCAGCGATGGCATGGGTGATGCTGGTCATCATTGCTATTTTCACAGCTTTGATCTTCAAGAGTTCTGAACATTGGGTTCACTACGAATCGGATGCGAAGTAAAGAAAGGAGCAGGCGTAATGAAGAAAAAGAGAATAACAAAAAAGACTATACAGCATGTGCTGATGGGTAGCTTTGCGTTAATGATGATCTATCCGCTCGTGTGGATGGTCAGCAGTTCATTGAAAAAAAGTGAAAATGTATTCGTAAACTCTCACTCGTTGATTCCGAGTGAATGGCATTTTGCCAACTATATTGACGGCTGGAACGGATTTGCAGGCATTACGTTCGGGACATTTTTTTGGAACTCAACGATTATAACCGTCATAGCGACTGTAGGGAGTATCATTTCCTCGACATTTATCGCTTATGGTTTTGCACGGATTAAATTCGCCGGGAAGAAAATATGGTTCGTTGCGATGATGCTTACGATGATGCTTCCATTCGAAATGGTCATGATTCCTCAATATATCATGTTCAACAAATTCGGATGGATCGATACCTACCTGCCGCTCATTTTGCCGACCTTTTTCGGAATCCCGTTTTTCATATTCCTGATCATGCAGTTCATCCGGACCATTCCTATGGAGCTGGATGAAGCAGCGAAAATCGACGGCTGTAATACGTTCGATATCTTTTTCAGGATCATCGTTCCGCTGATTGTACCGGCTATGATGACTTCAGCAATCTTCTCGTTTTATTGGCGATGGGATGATTTTATGGGACCGCTCATCTATTTGTCCACACCAGAAAAGTACCCGGTTTCCCTTGCATTGAAACTTTTCTCAGACCCGAACTCGGTGACCAACTGGGGAGCGATGTTCGCGATGTCAACATTAAGTATTTTACCGATTTTCATCATTTTCTTTGTCTTCCAACGTTATATAGTAGATGGAATCAGTTCTACGGGTATGAAAGCTTAAATCATATTAAAGGAGAGATTTCCTATGGTATCAAATCAACAAACCGCTGCACGTAAAAAAATTGACAACCCCCCTCGAGTGGGGGAAAGCTGCATGTGATTCTCTTATGGCGACGTTCGGCCCATCGGAGCTTCCTCCGGATGGTAGATGGCACTACCACCAGGGTGTTTTTCTTGAAAGTATGCGACAGCTGAAAGAAATCGTCGGCGGGGATGAATACCTGAATTATATTAAAGGGTATGTCGATCACAATATCGATAAAACAGGAAACTTCCTCTGGAACCGTAAAGAGTTGGATGCCATTCAAGCAGGACTTTTACTATTTGAACTGGATGAAAGATATAAAGAAAAAGACACAAGATACAGAGTTGCTGCCAAGAAATTACGCAGCATGTTCCCGACATTGAACCGCACATCTGATGGTGGTTTTTGGCATAAAGACCACTATCCTTACCAAATGTGGCTGGATGGATTGTATATGGGAGGCGTCTTCGCAATGAACTATGCGAAGGCATATAACGAGCCTGAGCTTCTGGATATGGTGCTTGAGCAGGAGCGGTTGATGAGAAAGCATACGCTGGATCATGAAACCGGACTATATCATCACGCTTGGGATGAAAGTAAAGTCCAATCCTGGGCAGATTCTGAAACAGGGAAATCTCCTGAATTCTGGGGAAGAGCCATAGGTTGGTATGGCATCACATATAACGAAATATTAGACTTTTTACCAGCAACCCATGAATCGAGAGTTGAGCTTGAGACAGCCCTTAAAAATCTTGCAGAAAGCCTTGTTCAGTATCAGGATGAAGAGAACGGTCTTTGGTACCAAGTGGTTGATAAACCTGAACGAAGTGATAACTGGATTGAAACTTCTTGCTCTGCTTTGTTTATTTATACCATTGCCCGAGCGATTCGAAACGGGCATTTAGATGAGAGCTTTAAAGAAAAAGCAATTAAAGGCTATCGGGGTCTTTTGGAAAGAATGGAATTCAACGAGGAAGGACAGTTCGTCATGCCGGAAATTTGTATCGGGACAGGTGTTGGAGACTATGAGCACTACATTAATCGACCGAAAACAGCGAACGATCTTCACGGGGTTGGATCCTTTGTCCTCTGTAGTATCGAAATGCAGCACCTAATCCCTGAGTTGTAAAATAAATTTTCATAAAAATGGAGTTGAAACCATGAGGAAATTTGCTGTTTGCGGAGTGAGCAAACGGGCGAATGATATGTTCATTCGTCCGATGATTGACACGTTCGCCTCTACAAGTGAACTCGTCGGGCTTCTGGATAACGACCCGAAGCGCTTCGCCGTCTGTAAATCTACTTTTCCTAATATCGCACATGTTCCGGAGTATGATGAAAAGGAATTCAATCGGATGGTATCAGAAACAAATCCTGATACGATTATTGTTGCAAGCCGGGACGATACGCATGTGGAGTATATTATAAAGGCATTAGAAAAAAACATTGATGTGATTACAGAAAAACCGATGACTACGACAGCCCGTGACAGTCACCGTGTCATGGAAGCTGAGAAGAAAAGTAAAGGAAAAGTGACAGTTACATTCAATTATCGTTACAGCCCCTATCATATGAAAATCAAAGAATTGATATTATCAGGAAAGGTCGGCCGAGTAACCTCTGTGGATCTGAACTGGTACATTGATACCTATCATGGATCGAGCTATTTCCAACGTTGGAACCGAAAGAGAGAATACTCCGGTGGATTATCGATCCATAAATCTTCCCACCATTTTGATCTGGTCAACTGGTGGCTTGATCAGAAGCCTGTCGAAGTTTTTGCTTTTGGCGCTCTCAATTACTATGGGGATGAAAGTGTTCATAATCCAGTGAAGGAAGATGGACGCCATTGTAAAACCTGTCAGGTTAAACTTGAGTGCCCGTACTATACCAGGTGGAATTCAAGGAGTAACAGTGCGGTCGTGAAAGATGACCATATTGATTCTGACGAAGCGAGAAAAGACGGATATACCAATTACCGCCCTGACCAATGCGTCTTTGATTCAGATATTGAAATTGAAGATACGTACACTGCGACGGTCCGTTATGACCAGGGGAGCCTTGTTGAGTTATTCCATTAACTTTTCCCTTCCTTATGAAGGGTACAGACTTGCCATCAACGGGACCGAGGGACGGATAGAAACGACAGAATGGCACGCGCCTTCCCGGGTGCCGTTCCCTGTCCCGGAGCAGACCATCGAGTATTTTCCTCTTTTTGGATCAAAAGAAACAATTCATGTCTTGAAGCAGGAAGGGGGGCATGGAGGGGGGGATCCTATTATCCAAGAAGACATTTTCATGGGAGAAGACCCCGCTCGTCCTTACAGCGTTCTTTCTGGAAGTGAAGACGGAGCTTATGCCGTAACCACAGGGGAAGCGGTATGGAAATCTGTGAAAGCAAAGCAGGCGATCCAGATTGAGGATTTATTCCATCAGCCCACTTATAGTGGATGAATTGTGCACCTATGAAAAGGTCTAGGAGAAGATTAATACCAGGGGAGGTTTTGATGATGAATGGAGGACGTTTACTTACAGGAGTTCTTGCTTTATGTAACTGGGTGACACACTTCGCCTTACTGAACCTATTATGGGTCGGATGTACACTGCTTGGTGGTTTCGTTTTCGGGATCGCTCCAAGTACAATCGCACTATATACCGTTACACGAAAAGCGGCTCATGGAGAGACCGATATAAAAATCACAAACACTTTCTGGAACACGTTTAAGAAAGAATTCTTTCGTGCGAACAGTCTGGGTTTTCTTCTCACTATCATAGGTGTCGTCTGTTTTTATGATTTACACTTTTTCCGTCAATTCGATGGAGTGATCTATGAGGTGCTTGCGACAATCGCGCTCATTTCCTGCCTGACGTTTATCATTCTTCTTATGTACATTCTTCCTGTATTCGTTCATTACGATTTAAAGATCCTGGCGTCGATTAAACAAGCGTTGCTCATCGGATTCTTAAAACCTAGAAATTTGATGTTGATGATTGTTACCGGGTTGTCTACTTACTACTTTTTCATTAGTTTTCCTGGTTTCATTCCAATTTTTGGATTCACGGTTTTTGCTCATTTGAATATGTGGATCGGACTGAAATGCTTTGAAAATATTGAAGAAATCAAAGTGGAAAGTCAGGCTGCTTAATAGAAAAACATTCTTTTGGTCCCTGTAGTTTATGGGGGCCTATTTATTTGGAAGAGTAGGTGGGGGTGACGCATGGAAATCATATTTATATTTTTGAATATCATTGTCCCAGTCTTCATTTTAATAGGCGTTGGTGCGGGGATGCATAAAGCCTTCAAGCTTGACTTGTTTACGTTGGCAAAGCTGAATATCTATTTTCTGAGCCCTGGCTTCGTTCTTATCAATCTTTATGAATCTTCTTTTTCGATCGATTTGTTAGGGGGAAGTCGTTCTCTTCTTTTCCCTATTCATATGCGCGCTTTATATCATCGTTCAACTCATATCAAGAGTATTGAACTTCAACAAGGGAGTACGAGGTGTATTTACAAATAGCGTTGTTCTCTATAATTCTGGAAACTATGGGATTCCAGTGAATGACCTGGCATTCAAGCAAGATCCATTTGCTGCAACAATTCAGGTGATCGTCATGACGTTGCAAAATGTTTTTTCTTATACATTCGGAATCTTTTCATTGAGGGCTGTAGAGGAAGGACAACTGCGGGCTTTGGTTGGATTGTTGAAAATGCCTGCAATTTACGCCATGACGCTTGGGGTGCTGCTGAATATTGGAGATGTGAATGTACCTGAATTCCTGATTAAGCCGGGAGAATATGTGGCTGATGCCATGGTAGGAATTGCTTTAATAACGCTCGGTGCCCAAGTAGCTCAGCTAACTTTCAAGTTCAAACTGCTTGTCGTGTACATAAGCTTGACCATCCGCTTAATCTTGGGACCGGCGCTCGCTTTTCTAATTATTTGGGGACTGGGTTTTGAAGGCCTACTTGCTCAAGCCTTATTGATTTCCTCAGGCATGCCAAGCTCTGTGAACAGTGCGATCATCGCTCAGGAATATCGCAATGAACCAGAGCTAGCCGCTCAAATTGTTTTAGCTTCCACTGTATTCAGTATGATTACGGTGACCCTTACGATTTATTTCTCCCAAGTGTTGTTTTGAATCAGAACCTTATCCAATGCTTGAGCGGCGAATTTTGCTCAACCAGTGACTCGGCCACGAGGCCAGCGACTTTTTGAGCACCGCCTTCATTCAAGTGAGTATCATCACGAGCACCTTCAGGGAAGTTTACGGAATCTCCTGGTTTTAACCACATGAAGTGTTCTTTGGAACGTTCGGGACCGATCTCCAGAAGAAGAGAGTTGGTTTTTACTGTCATGTCGATCAGCATGACAGAGTGAGCATCAGCCACTTCTCTCATCGCACTAGGGAAATGGCTGTGGGTTTGTTCCAACGTATGTTCGTCCAGGTACTTTCTTCGCTGGATCGGAGTCAGAAGGACGGGGGGTTGCCCCCTTAGAACGCGCGGCTTCAATAAATGTGCATAAGTTTTCCTGATACGTCGTGTATGGATCCGTCCGCCGGTGTTCGTCCGGCTTACTGTCATTGTGTCCGAATTGGATGAAAAGATAGTCCCCTTCTGTTAAGGAGGAGTTTATTTTCTGCAGACGACCTTCAGACAGGAAACTTTTCGAGCTTCTTCCATTTGTAGCTTTATAATGCACACTTCATCTGTGAAGTAAGAGAAAAGTTTCTGTCCCCACCCCATTTGTGGATGGGAAGAAGAGGGATAATCCGCCATGGTTGAATCGCCTGCTAAAAAAATGGTTGGTTTTTTCATCTATGACTTCCTCCGAGTTTGACAAGATTCGGTGATTCTTAATTCGGGTTCAAGGTAAATGCTCTGTTCTACACTTTCTTCATTAATTAAACGCATGACAACATCGGCTAATTTTTCTGTAATGGTGTGAAGAGGGACACCTACAGTGGATAAAGGAATTTCGAAGCTTTCTGTCGCTGGGATGTTGTCGTAACTGATGATGGATACATCCCCGGGGATGTACAGCCCCTTTTCGTGGATCGCCCTCAAAATTCCTTTAGACAAATCATGGCTTCCGCTAATAATGGCTGTAGGGAAAGTTTGTTCTGCAAATACCTTTTTCGCAGCTTCATAGCCATCGTAAGATTCCAAATCTTCGACAGAAATAACAGATGAGGTAGCTGCGATTCCGTTCTCCTGTACGGCTTCAAGAAAACCGTTCACTTTTTCTTCTTGAAGGTGATCAACTTTTGTCACCCCGCCGATATAGGTGATTTCTTCATGATCATGATCGGATAAATATTTAACCGCTGATCGCACCGCTTGTTTCCGGTTGACGTCTACCGTAGGGAAAGGCGATCCTTCATGAGCAATTCCGTACGTGATGATTGGGACGGTGGAGTTTGCTGGATCTGGTGAATTTCTTTCATCAAAAGCAATAATAGCATCGACCTGATAACGGTTGAATGTATTGATGGCATGATTCATATCGTTTATGGAAATCAGAGTCGTGTAGGATAGCTCTTCCAATCGTTTGTTCAAACCCGTAATTAAAGCTGAATGTGTGACACGTTCGATGGTCGGCCAAACGACCCCGATGGTGTGGGATTTCTTTGACACGAGACTTCTTGCAGCAACGTTCGGCTGGTAGCCGAGTTGTTCCGCGATTCTTATGATTTTTTGTTTCGTCGGTTCTTTGACAAGCGGACTGTCCCTGAGCGCTTTAGAAACCGTCGAATAGCTGACATCAGCAGCTTTGGCAATATCCTTGATGGTAACTCCCATGGATGGACCTCCATTTCTGAATGACTGTCATGATTATAAAAAATTATTACACGATAAACAATGAGAAACCATTGATTTTTCCAGGGCATTCCTCTTTATGAGGATCTTCGTTGACAAAGAAAGCCTTTACATTTACAATAATAACAACGTTGTTATTAAAGCGCAAGTGAGTAGGAAATTGAACCTTAAGGAGGTTTTTCATTCTTATGAATTCATTATTTTCTTTGGACGGTAAAGTCGCTCTCGTTACTGGGGCAAGCCGGGGATTAGGACAAGGCATATCGGTTGGCCTCGCCAAAGCTGGAGCTGAAGTGATCGGTGTTGGAACGAAAACTCTGCAATCGACGAAAGAAGCAGTGGAGGGTGTTGGAGGCACCTTCCATGCCTTGATTTCAGACCTCGGTGAAAATGGGGCAGCTGAAAAACTGGCTGCTGATGCCCTTGCGATTACAGGTCGAGTGGATATACTCGTAAACAACGCAGGCATTATCAGAAGGTCTGAGGCAAAAGACTTTTCGAATGAGGATTGGTTTGATGTCATTGACGTGAATCAGCATGCAGTATTTCAATTATGCAGGGAGATTGGAAATCACATGCTTGAAAATAAATCTGGAAAAATCATCAATATTGCATCGATGCTTTCTTACCAAGGAGGTCTTAAAGTCCCAGCCTATACAGCCAGTAAGCATGCCGTGGCAGGTCTGACCAAATCATTTGCGAATGAGTGGGGAAGTCAAGGCGTCAATGTAAATGCCATTGCGCCGGGATACATGGCCACAGACAATACGGCGCCAATCAGGGAAAATGAAGAAAGAAATGCCTACATCACTTCACGGATACCTCAAGGAAGATGGGGAAGCCCAGAAGATCTCCAAGGTGCCGCTGTTTTTCTAGCTTCAGATGCTTCGAATTATGTGAATGGACATATTTTAAACGTAGATGGAGGATGGATGAGTTCATAGTTTTATTACTCTACTTAACTAAAATCATACCGAATAGGGAGGAGAATGAAAATGGAAGTACGATATGCGACAAACCCGACAGATTTTAAAAGTTATGATGGTGAACGTTTGAGAAGTGACTTTCTAGTAGAGTCTTTATTCGTTGAAGGGGAAGTTAATATGGTTTATTCCCATTACGATCGTGTCATTACAGGTGGAGCTGTGCCTACGGTTAGGCCACTGAAACTTGAAGACGCGGAAACTTTGAAAACGGAATTCTTCCTTGAACGAAGAGAAGTGGGTATCATCAATATTTCAGATGGAAAAGGAAAAGTGACGGTTGACGGAGAAACGTACGAGTTGAATAAACGGGATTGTCTTTATGTCGGTCGTGGAAATGAAGATATACAACTTGATAGTGTAGATGCATCTCAACCGGCTCGTTTTTATCTTGCTTCTGCAACCGCTCACAAAGAATATCCAACAAAAAAATTGCCAATTGAGGAAGCGACACCGACGAAGCTGGGATCTGATGCGGAATCGAACAATCGGACCATTTATAAGTATATCCACGAAGACGGTCTGCAAAGCTGTCAGCTCATGATGGGCATGACTTTACTTGCCCCGAATAACATGTGGAATACGATGCCTCCTCATGTTCACGACCGCCGGATGGAAGCATACTTGTATTTCGACATGGACGAAGATTCACGAGTTTTTCATTTTATGGGGAAACCGGATGATACTCGTCATCTGGTCGTTAAGAATGAACAGGTTGTTCTTTCTCCTCCATGGTCAATCCACTCCGGAGTTGGAACAAATAACTATACATTCATTTGGGCTATGGCAGGAGAAAATTACACATTTACAGATATGGATCATGTGAAAATGGATGAATTGAAATAACTAAAAAGCCGTCACATTCGACAAGCCGTTGGATGTGACGGCTTTTCCACTACCTAGCCATTGTATGTGGTTTTAAGTCCGGTCATGAGCGTAGGAGGCGATTTTAATGGAAGTCGATCATTATCTTCAGAATATTTATGATGAAATCACTCAAAAAAATATGTTAATGAATCAGGAGGGGAAAGGTAAAGTTAAAGAAATTCTAGGGACCTTTCCGCTTCCAGAAGAGGAAAGAATCGAGTGGATTGAAGACCCTGTAGATTGTGGGGACTATATCAGAGAAAGGGTTCAGTTTCTTTCTACTGAAGGTCTTCATGTCCCCATGTTTATTTTGACACCGAAGGCGCATGGGAAAGAAATCCCTTGTGTGGTAGCCATACATGGTCACGGGAATGGGAGCTTAGATGTTATAGGAAGTGAATCCAATGTTTCTTCCCACCACCATTTTGCTGTTCAACTTGTGAGAACGGGAATTAAAGTCTTTGCCCCAGAAATGATTGGGTTCGGTGAACGCCGGCTTAAAGAGGATATAGATAGAGGGAAGGAAAATTCCTGTTATGCTCTTGCGGCTAGAATGTTGATGACTGGAAAGTCGCTTCCCGGTTTGCGTGTTTTTGAGGTGATAAGAACTCTGGATATCATCCAAGCACATTTTAATGGTGAGAATCTCGGTGTGATGGGTTTCTCTGGGGGTGGGTGGATCGCTGCTCTTACTGCTCTTGTAGATGAAAGGGTCTCTGCCACCGTTTTATCCGGATTCACGAGTACGTTCAAGGGGAGCATCTATCATACGGATCATTGCCTAGACAATTACTTGCCTGGAATTTTAGAAGTAGGGGAGCTTCCAAGTTTACTGGGTGGCATTGCCCCTAGACCTTTATTCATTGAGCATGGTAGAAAAGATCATTGTTTTCCTGTAACTCACGCTAATGATGCGCTTGAAACTATAAGAAGTGTGTACCGTGTATACCATGCAGAAGACAATGTGGAAACTCATTTCTTTGATGGCGGACATGAAGTAAACGGACAGGTAAGTAGTCGATGGGTGAAAGAACGGTTGAGTGAATAAAAGAAGTCCCGTTTTTATTGAATAGAAGCGGGACTTCTTTTTTACGTCATAAAAGAAGACACGGGGACGAAACTCTATGTGGGTAGAATTTTCCGGAAAATCTTTTGAAAATTCTAATTATAATCTCGTCATTAGGGTATGGTAGAATACTAGGACTTATGCCGAGCGGTGGCGTATGTTGTAATAATCTGTTAGTTTTAGAGAGAGTGAGTTCATGGTATCTTTGGAACTAGATAAGGATGTGAAAGTTAGTGGATGAGTTAGCGTACCTGATGATCTTCTTTGTTATTGTGCTTGTTGTAGGTCTTTGGGAGAAATATAAGCTTGATCGCCGACTGAAAAAAATTCCTACCAGGATTCTTGTGAACGGAATTCGGGGTAAGTCGACGGTCACTCGTCTTGTTATGGGAATTCTGAAACAAGACGGGCGGAAAGTGGTTGGAAAAACGACAGGGACGTCAGCACGGATGTTTTATTGGGATAAGGATGAGGAAGAACCGATTGTCCGTGGTCTGCAAGGCCCGAATATTAATGAACAATTGAAGATTACGGAACAAGTGGTAAAGCGGCGTGCGGATGCTTTTGTCAGTGAATGTATGGCTGTAAACCCTGAATATCAGAAGGTCTTCCAGGAGCGGTTGGTGAAGGCGAATATTACCATTATCGCCAATGTCATTGAAGACCATATGGATGTGATGGGCCCGACTCTGGATGATATTGCGGAAGCTTTCAGTTCGACCATTCCGGAAAACGGCTATGTCATCATACCGGAAACGCCATATCAGAAGTATTTTGAGAAGGTCGCGCGTCGGAAGAATTCGAAAGTCGTCGTTGCGGATGAAAGCTGGATTGATGAAGCGTACTTACAAAAGTTCCCGTTCATGATTTTCCCTCAAAATGCGGCGCTTGCGATGGCTGTTGCGGAAATTTTGGATATCGATCGTGAAGTGGCGCTCGAAGGGATGCTGCAGGCACCTGTCGATCCAGGGGCGATGCGTGTCCACCGTTTCGGTAAGGAGGAAGCGCCTAAGTACTTCTTTAACGGCTTCGCAGCGAATGATACCACTTCAACGTTGAATATTTGGGAAAGAATTCAACAGTTGGATTACCCGGATCAGGAGCGTACGGTCGTCATGAGCTGCCGCAGTGACCGAGTAGAGCGGACGATTGATTTTGCAGAAAATGTCCTGCCTCATATCGAAATGGAGCGGTTAATTGTCATGGGAGAAAGTGTGTGGCCGATTACCAAAGCTTATGAGGAAGGGAAAATCAGGCCTCTCAATCTTATAAACTTGGAAAAAGCATCGACGGAGGTTATTGTCGATCATCTGAAAGAGCTTCCGGATGATAGTGTCATTTACGGAATCGGAAACATCGTCGGAGCTGGTGAGAAAGTGGCGGCGGCTGTCGAGGAGCTTGAATTCCGTCCTTCTTCCCGAGAAGAAACAGGCTGGGATGTCATAGAAGAGTCGGAAGCGAGCCGATCTTTTTCTCGAAAGGTTCTGCAGACGAACAAATAATGGTAGGGAGTTGGAGTCCACGTGTTCGGTACTGATTTATATATCGCGATTGTCATTGGTGTTTTATTAAGTTTGTTGTATGCAGAGAAAACAGGAATCGTGCCCGCGGGTCTGGTTGTCCCGGGCTACATAGCTTTGATATTCGATCAAGTGATGTACGTATTAGCTGTTGGATTGATCAGCTTGGTTACATACTTACTCGTTTCTCAAGTTCTCTCAAGATTTACGGTTCTTTACGGCCGTCGTAAATTTGCTGCGATGTTGACCGTCGGGGTTTTGATGAAAATGTCGATGGATTATTTATACCCCCTTACCCCATTTCCTGTCATGGAATTAAGGGGAATCGGAGTCATTGTGCCCGGATTGATCGCAAACTCGATACAAAAGCAGGGCGTGCTGCCTACATTTAGTGCCACTTTCCTTATTGCGTTCGCAACTTTTGTATTGATTACGGCGTACCATTTGATTTAGAGGAGATTTTTCAATGGAAGAAAAAGATCTTAAATATAAGATGAAAGTATGGACAAAGAAGCATAAAAAGAAAGCGCCTTTCCATTCCATGGTGCTCGCAGCTCTATTGGCTGTGCCTTTCTTCGGTCATCAATGGATCGATAAGCCGGAGATGCCGCAAGATACACGCCCGGATGATGTGGAGTTCAGAATTTCGATGGTCGGGGATATGATGCTTGGACGTCACGTCCGTGATGCCGCTGTGAGAAGTGGAGAGCCGATTGGCCGTGTGTTTGATTATGTGACTCCATACTTTGAAGAGTCTGATTATGTCACAGGGAATTTCGAAAACCCGGTTATTGATGCAGAGAATCCTGAAGTTGAGGCCGTCATGGAAGATTTTGAACTTCGAAATAAAGACATCCATCTGTATGCAGAAAAAGGTGCTGAAGAGGCGCTGGTGGATGCTGGCTTCGATTCTGTCAATCTAGCAAACAACCATATGATGGATTATGGGAATCTTTCATTAGAAGAAACCCTGAAACATATGGAAGACCTCGATCTTGATCTGCTGGGAATCGGCCGGGCTCTAGATCCTGCTGAAGGAATGTTTGAGGAAGAGGAAACATTGACCGATGCAGGTAAGATTCATTACTTCGATGCGAACGGAAGAAGTGTCGCGATTCTAGGGTTCACGGATGTATTCGTACAAGGTTACAGTGCCAGTGAATACGTCGGCGGGGTTTTGACGAATGCTGGTCTAGGCGTTTTGCAAAGTCGTATTCGTGAAGCGAAAGAGCAAGCAGACATTGTTATGGTCCATACACACTGGGGTGATGAATACCAAGTCGGTTCAAATGATACACAGGAAACGCTTGCGTATTTGATGACCGATATGGGGGCGGATGTCATCATCGGCCACCATTCTCACGTACTTGAGCCCATCACTCGTGTACATATCGAGAGAGACCCGGATGACCCACAAAGTGAAGATAAGACGTCGATCGTCATGAACAGTCTCGGGAATTTCGTCTTCGACCAGGGCTGGTCGCGTACGAAAGACTCGACACTTGCTCAACTTGACTTTTTACAAAATGGGGGAGCGGAACTTTCCTTCATACCTATGCAAATATCTGATACGAGACCGAGAGAAACAGATGGAATTTTGAAACCATTCCGAGATTACCGTATTTTCCGCACGCTTAGGAAAAAGCTGGATGATGAACTATGGCGGATGGAAGACGGCAGACTTGTGATCGATTTGAAAAAAGCTGGCGTCATTGAAGGATAGGAGGTCCACAGGTTTGAATGATTTGAAAGTGACCTATATACTAGCCGGCATCATTTTCGTCGGCTTAGTTGGATGGAATGTATATTTTGAAGAAGAGTTTGACCAGTTCCGTGAACCTTATGAAGTCCAAGGTCGTGAGGAGACGGTTGAAGTGGATACTTCTTCAGAGGAAGAAGCTTTTGTGTATGGCGTCAGTGCTGTACATCCCCTTGCTGTAGAAGCAGGGATGAAGGTGCTTAACGAGGGAGGTAATGCTGCTGAAGCAGCCATTGCTGTTTCCTTTGTGCTGAATGTCGTTGAACCTTATGGCTCCGGGATTGGCGGGGGTGGACAAATGATTGTCCACGAACCGGATGAAGGAGCCATCACGTACGATTACCGCGAAGCAGCTCCTGTCAGTGGGGCGCATCCACAACGCGGAATTGCTGTGCCTGGCTTTGTGAAGGGGATGGGCGACGTCTATGAAGATTACGGGGATGAAATGGAATGGAATGAGCTGCTTGAAGATGCCGTCACTCACAGTGAAGAAGGCATCAAAGTCGGGCGGATTTTTAATGAGCAGCTTCAAAACTCAAGACGTTTCATTCAATCAGGAAATGAAGACCCGGCCATTTACAACATGTTTTATCCTGAAGATCGTCCGTTGCAGATTAATGACACCCTTGTTCAAGCAGAGCTTGCGGAGACTTTGAAAAAGTTGCAACAGAGGGGGGCGGAATCTTTCTATGAAGGAGAGATCGCTGACTCACTTACCAGTCAACTAGGTTTTCAACCGGGAGACCTTGAAGCTTACGAAGTTGGTAAACGTCCTGCTCCAAAAGGTGAATTCAAAGGCCAGACCTTGTATGCCGGCTCTTCTCCGACATCAGGAATCATCGTCATCCAGGCATTGAAAATGCTGGAACTGTTGGAAGCGAATCTGGATGAAGTGCTGGAAGAGGAATATGCCCTGCCTGGTGGCGGGTGGCCTGCCTTTCTAGATGGAAATCTTCCTGAAAATATGGAGCAAATCGTCAATGATCAACAATATGAAGATATTTATATCCACCTTGTGAACAAAATCGTCGACAAGGTTTATACCGATCGAGTGTACACACTGGGTGATCCAGCATTTGAAGAAGTGGAGCAGGAAAAATTGACCTCTACGGATTATACAGAGCAGTTGTTTGAGGAGGAATTTTCTGTCGGTAGTGGGGCACTGACAAGTTCCGCGGATCTGTACACCGCCCCAGGTGAGAAAGCCGATCACCGCAATACGACGCATTTTGTTGTGGTCGATAAGGACGGGATGATGGTTTCTGCGACCAACTCGCTGGGGAAATTCTTCGGCTCAGGCTTGTACATCGATGGTTTCTTTTTAAATCACCAAATGAACAATTTCGATACAGCGGAGGATTCCATGAACGCTTATGAACCAGGCAAACGCCCCCGTTCGTTCGTCTCACCGATGATTTTCGAAAAAGATGGAAAAGCGGTCCTCGGCATTGGTTCTCCAGGTGGAAAAAGGATCCCGGCGATGCTGATCCAAACCTTGATCCAGTACGAATATGGACGGAATGAAGACACTGGTGAGCAGCTGACCTTGCAGGAAGCGATCAGCCGCACTCGTTTTTACACAGAAGATAACGTCGTCCATGTTGAAAACTTAATCGAGCAGCAGCCAATCGCCCGCTTAAGGGATCTGAAAGGCTACTCTGTTATTGAACATGATTCCCCTGTTTTCTATGGTGGAATTCAGGGACTCGGAATTCGCACAAACGGGGATGTCCTCCAAATGTACGGAGGCGGAGATCCTCGACGTTTAGGAACATGGCAAATTGGAAACCAGAATGGCATGGATGATGTGAATACAGCGGAATAGATGAAAAAGGCCTCTCCTTAATAGGAGAGGCCTTTTTTTGGGTTAAACCGTCATATCTTTTTCAATCGCTTTTTTGTCGTTGAAGCGCTCGAGATTCAAGGTCTTCATAACACGTGAGGTCAACGTTCCTGAAGTCATCGCACCATTAACGTTCAATGCTGTCCGCCCCATGTCGATCAAAGGTTCAACCGAAATAAGTAAACCGGCAAGCGCTACAGGAAGGTTCATAGAAGAGAGCACAATTAATGCGGCAAATGTTGCTCCGCCCCCTACACCGGCAACACCGAATGAGCTGATAGCCACGATCAACACAAGCTGAACTAGGAATCCAGGACTCAACGGATCGATTCCCACAGATGGGGCAATCATGACAGCAAGCATGGCTGGGTAGATACCGGCACAGCCATTTTGCCCGATAGTCGCACCGAAGGAAGCAGACATGTTTGCGACACCTTCTTCAACCCCGAGGCTGTTTTTCTGCGCAGAAATATTAAGCGGAATCGTCCCTGCACTGGATCTTGATGTGAAGGCAAAGCTGAGAACGGGCAGTACTTTTCGCAAGTAAGTGAAAGGGTTTAATCCGAAGATACCGATCAAAACAAGGTGGATGATGAACATCACACCTAATGCGACATAAGAAGCGAGTACAAATTTCCCTAACTCAAGGATTCCGGCTATATCCGTTTTCGCTACGGTGACAGCCATCAGTCCTAGAATTCCAATTGGAGTGAGGCGGAGGACTAGGGTGACGATCCGCATCACGACCGCGTAAAAGGAGTTGACGATTTTGACAAACATTTCTGCTTGTTCCGGCTTTTTGCGACGCACGCCGAGAACAGCAATTCCGATAATGGCAGAGAAGATGACGACGGCGATGGTAGAAGTCGCGCGATCTCCAGTCATGTCAAGGAAAGGGTTCGCTGGGATGAATTCAAGAATCTTTTGTGGTGTGGACATATCCTGAACCTCTGTCAGGCGTTCTTCTAAATATAATCCTCGGCTTTCTTCTGCTTGACCGGCTTCAATTTCACTTGCATCCAAATCAAACAAAAAAGAGCTTCCGATCCCCACAAGTGCTGCAATAGCCGTGGTTCCTACGAGGACACCGATGATCCAAAGGGATATTTTTCCTAATTGGGATGTTTTTTCGAGATTGATGATCGATTGAATAATGGACACCATGATTAATGGGATGACAATCATCATAAGCAAGCGTACATAGCCACGACCGGCAATGTTGTACCAATCTGTTGTCTGCGCGGTGATGTTGGAATCGGTACCAAAGGCAAACTGCAAGTACACACCTAAAAGTACCCCAAGCCCAAGACCCGAAAAGACTCTCTTACTGAAAGAAACGTGTTTTTGCTGCATACGGATGAGGACAAAAATAAGAGCAAAAATAAGAGCGATGTTGACGATCACGAAGAATGTTTCCATGTTCATACGACCTCCTTTTCATTTGTTGAAACGCAGAACATTATCCAAAAGTCAATAACGGTGAAAAAAGGGAGCCTCCCTTTAGAGAAGGTATGAGTGGAACGGTTATTGTATGAACTCAATAAATTGACAAGGAAAAGGAGATGTATTATATTTATCTTGAAACTGAGATAATTGCGTGGAAGCTATAGATAAATGGGAGGCGATCGAATGAATGAATTAAAAGGCATTCACCATGTCACCGCCATAACAAGCAGTGCAGAGAAGAATTATGAATTTTTCACTTATGTCCTTGGCATGCGTCTTGTGAAAAAAACAGTCAACCAGGATGATATTGAAACGTATCATTTATTTTTCGCTGATGATGAGGGGAATCCCGGTACGGATATGACTTTCTTTGACTTTCCTGGTATTCCAAAAGGATCCCATGGAACGAATGAGATTGCGAAAACGTCTTTCCGTGTACCGAGTGACGAGGCTTTGGATTACTGGGTAAAACGGTTCAACCGTTTGGAAGTGAAACACAAAGGAATTCAGGAACGGTTCGGCAAAAAAGTGCTTCCGTTCGTCGATTTCGATGATCAAGCTTATGAACTTGTATCCGATGAAACCGATGAGGGAGTAGCCCCAGGTACACCATGGCAGAACGGGCCCATTCCATTGGCGTACGCCATTACCGGTCTTGGTCCCTTGTACGTGAGAGTCGATAATAGGGAATACTTCAAGGAAATGCTTGAGAAAGTCATGAATTTCAAGGAAGTGAATGAAGAAGGCGCGTTCACCTTGTTCGAAGTGGGGGAAGGTGGAAATGGTGCTTCTGTGATTGTGGAATACAACGCGATTCTCCCGCCGGCCCGTCAAGGGTATGGAACCGTCCACCATGCGGCATTTCGTGTAGAAGACAAGGAAGCACTGGAGTCCTGGATCGAACGTTTATCGAAGTTTGGATTGAGGAACTCAGGATTCGTCAATCGTCATTATTTTGGTTCTTTATATGCTAAAGTTGCCCCGCAGATTTTATTTGAGTGGGCAACGGATGGACCTGGTTTCATGGGTGATGAACCATATGAAACCTTAGGTGAGAAGCTGTCTCTGCCGCCGAAGCTTGAGCCGAAGCGTGAAGAGATTGAAAATTATGTTCGACCGATTGATACGGTTCGAAGTACGAAGAATATAGAAAAAGAATACGAATGAAAGAAAGCCAAGGTGTTGCAGAATGACACCTTGGCTTTTCTGTAATTAATGATTCTTCCCTTTTTATCATAAGATGATTATGGTAGGGGGGAGAAAATGAACGTTTTAGCGGTTCTACAGGCGGGGATGAATGAAACAGATTGTCCGGGACTGACCATGAAGAAGGTGGGTGGAAAACCACTTCTGGCCTATTTGATAGAAAGAGTGAGGTGTTCTAAGAGGATTGATCAACTCGTAGTCAGCACATCTACGAAGGAAACCGATGATCCAATTGTTCAGTTGTGTCAGCAGTTACATGTCGAGACGTTCCGTGGTTCAGAAAGAGATGTGCTTGGCCGATTTTATGAAACGGGTCGAAAATATAAAGCGGATGTGATTGTTCGGTTGTCTGCAACTTGCCCTCTTATAGATCCTGCCATCGTCGATCAAGCGATTGGAATGTTTCTTCAGCATTATCCGAATGCCTTGTACGCTTCCAATACTCTTCGCAGGACCTACCCCAAAGGAATGGATATCGAAGTGTTTACTTATGAAGCGTTGAAAGATGCCTACATGAATGCAAGCTCGTCTCATGATTTTGAACAGGTCACCCCGTTTATCGTGAAGAGAATAGGGGAGTCAGCGGTTGGGGAGATTGTCCAAAATCAAGACCTCAGTCATCATGATTGGTCCTTGGATCATATAGAAGATTTTACGTTTATGAAGGCGGTTTATGAACACCTTCACCCCCATAACCCTGCCTTTTCTATGGCAGATGTCCTCTCTTTTATTGAAAACGGCTGAAAATCTTGAGAGAACCAACGGAGAGGATAATAGTGTAAGATTATGGAGGCCGGGGCTTTTGAAGTCCAGAGGCTTCTTTTATTATGGAAAAATCATCATGAAAGACTGGACTTTCATGATATTTTCACACAAGTGATTTAGGATAGACAGAAGGAAAAGAGGGTTTCATATGATTTTGCAACCACTGCTGGTCATCAGGGTCATCGCATTGCTCATGGGGCCGGCTGTATTTTGGATTCTTTCTTCACAAAAGGAAAAAAAGAAACCGATGGATCACTATGCATCGATCCTCACCACATGGCTTCTGTTTTTTATAGGAGCGAAAGGATTGACACAATGGGAGCTTTTATTGGACTATCCACTTTCGGTACTCGCTTATCCGAGTGGCACGGCTGAATTCTACATCGCTTCTATAGCTACAGTATTGTGGGAGTGGCGGAAACGTCATGTACATAAGCCCTACGTGCAGGCATATTTCCTTATGCTGGCAAGTAGTATGGTAAGCTTTTCCCTATTAGAGAGGCTCGTGTTGGATGATGGGCATCTCGTTGATGTCATTTTCGCTTTCAGCTTCTTTGTCATGGTTGTTTTACATAAGCAGCGTCTATGGAGTGTGTTTTTTGCATTCAGTGGGGCGTTGCTCGCAGGGGGGCTTTATCGGGCTCCTGATCTGATGGGGTATCGAATGGACCCTGTATTTTATCTTGTGGTCGCTTTGATGAGTTTAACATTGATTTTATTGAAAAAAGGAGGTAAGAACCATGGGGGCTGATGTAACGCTTTGGCTTGCACTCGGCGCAGGGATCATTTCTTTTCTGTCGCCGTGTACGCTGCCTTTATTCCCGGCCTATTTATCTTATATTACCGGGATGAGTGTGAAAGAGATAAAGGAGAATCGTAGTCTTGAGGTGAAAAAGAGGTTACTCACGCATTCTATACTCTTTCTTCTAGGTGTTTCCTCAATTTTCATCAGTTTAGGAATAGGCGCATCATACGTAGGTGGTGCAGTACAAAATGTTTTAACCGGGAGCTCAGGTCTTCTCCTACAGCGGCTGGCTGGGGTTTTCATCATTTTGATGGGACTTTTCGTCGCCGGTTGGTTGAAGATCGGCTGGTTCATGAAAACGAAAAGGGTGCAGACGAAACCGAATACGTCACTGAGCCTGGCGGGAACTTTTTTTTGCAGGCATGGGTTTTGCAGCAGGGTGGACGCCTTGCATCGGTCCGATTTTTGCTTCCATTCTTCTGCTGTCAGCAAGCAACCCGACACAGGGGATCTTGTACACCGTCGTTTACGTCATCGGGTTTGCTTTGCCGTTTCTCCTATTCTCCTTTTTCATAGGATCAACTCGAGTGATCTTGAAATATAGTGAGCGGATTTTGAAAATCGGTGGGGTTGCGATGATTTTAGCTGGTGCGTTTCTCTATACCGGGTATATGACGAGGATTTCGACGTTGCTGTTGAATTTGGTCCAGGATACATGGCTTGCCAATCTAGGGATGGTTATTTTATAGAAAGGAAGGGGATTGAATGAAGAAATGGGGCCTCATTGTCATTGTAACCGCCTTATTTGTCTGGGCTGTTTATGATTTTGTATATGAAGGAGAGACTCAGGATCCAGTTGCCGAAGGTGAGAAGATGATCGCTGAGGGCGCGGCCACGGAGGAAGTCGACATTGGATTGGAGAAAGGGCAGCAAGCGCCGGATTTCACCCTGAAGACGCTAAGCGGGGAAGAGGTTTCTTTATCCGATTATCGTGGAGAAAAAGTCATGATCAATTTCTGGGCCACCTGGTGCCCGCCATGCCGGGCTGAAATGCCGGACATGCAGGAGTTCTCTCAAAACGAAGACATCCAAGTATTGGCCGTCAATTTAACAGAGACGGAAGCGAGTGTACAAGGTGTCCGGGACTTCGTAGATGAATTCGGCTTGACGTTCCCTATTTTGCTTGATAAAGATGTGTCCGTTGCCAACCAATATGAGGTCAACCCCGTCCCTACTTCTGTTTTTGTTGATGAAGAAGGGAAGATCAGTTCTGTTATGCTCGGGGCGATGAATTACGATATGATGGTGCAAAGGATGGCAGAAATGTAAGGGTGATTACATGAAACCGGAAGTACTGATCGTTGAAGATGACCGGAAGATATCAAATTTAATAAGCATTTACTTAACGAATGAAGGGTACAGCGTGAAACAGGCTTATGACGGGGTTGAAGGGAAAGAGCTCTTTCTTCTGCACCGCCCCTGCCTGCTGATCCTTGATTTGATGCTGCCTAAATGGAGCGGGGAAGAATTATGCCGCTTTGTAAAGGAAGAAAGCAAAGATTCGCCTGGAGTGATTATGCTGTCTGCGAAAGGAACGACGGAAGACCGCATTTCAGGACTGCGCCTTGGTGCTGATAATTATATGACGAAACCGTTCAGCCCGGAAGAATTGATGGCGCATGTGGAAGCCGTTTTGCGGAGGACCGGTCATGTGTGTCAAAAGCTCTCTCACGAAGGGCTTGAAGTGAAGCCTCGGAAAGGAGAAGTATGGTTGGATGGTGAACGTCTGGAGTTAACGCACTATGAGTTCAACCTGCTTTATTTTATGATGGACCACAAAGATCAAGTGTTTACGAGAGAGGAGCTCCTCGAACAAATTCATCCGTACGGCGAAGCAGATATTATGGACCGTACCATCGATGCGCACATCAAAAAGCTTCGTCGGAAGATAGAAGCGGATGCTTCTGTTCCGAAGAGGATTGTGACGGTGAGAGGGGTGGGGTATAAATATGCGTCTCATTGAACGGCTCCTGCCACCAAAACTTTGGGTGAAAATGACCATCGTAAACATTGCACTTCTCATTGGAGTCGTCATCGTTACAGGCATGACACTCTATCAGACGGCGTGTTTTCTTGCCGCTGATCTTACAGGTGTCGAGCGTGAAGCCCAGCTGACCTTCAACAACTCCTTGCTCATTTACGCCTGGGTGATCGGAGGAGTGGTTATCGTGATGGGTGCTTTTTTATATTCAACCGTGACAAGGAAAGTGCTTGTACCTGTCAAAGAGTTGACCTCGGCCATGGAAACAATGAAAACAGGGACTTATCCAGAAAATTTAAATGTCCATACGCATGATGAAATAGGAGAGCTTGTCGATCACTTCAATCGAATGAACCGACGTTTGCAGCAGCAGGAGCGTTCTCGTCACCAAATGCTTCGCGACCTATCACATGAACTGCGTACACCTTTATCTAATTTGCAGGGGTATTTAGAGGCCCTTGAAAAAGGGGTAATTGAAGGGGATCAGGCGATATACTGTTCCCTGGCAGAAGAAACGGATCGAGTGTCTCAACTGTTATCCCGGCTGGATGACATGGAATCTTGGAGAATGGTGGCACCCACCAAGCCACTGGAGGTCAGTCAGGAGGAAATGACACAGGTCATCTCACAAGTAAGACAGATGTTCAATTTGGAATTTGAGAAAAAAGGGATTGGATTGAAGAGTGAGATTGAAGCTGCGGAAGTCCCTATAAATAGACAAGGCTTCCAACAGGTTCTCACCAATCTGTTGAGAAATGCTCTGGATTACCATGAGGGTACAGATGGGGTAAAGGTCGTAGGGAGAACAGAAGGAAAATCCTACGTGATCGAGGTAAAAGGAGAAGGAAGGGCGATCCCTGTAGATGAAAAGGATCGGGTTTTTGATCGCTTCTATCGTGTCGATCCCTCCCGTTCAGACGGACGCTCAGGGCTCGGGCTTTCGATCAGTAAACAGATCGTTGAACGCCATGACGGTCAAATTCAATTGGAAACAGACGGCCGGAAGCACTGTTTTTCTATAACATTGCCAATGCAAGCGTAAACGAATGGTTTGCGCTTTTTTTCTGCGCGGAGTTGGGGGTGATTCCTAATGCGTGCCATGCACCATAATAGCCTCAACGGTGCGGTGCTTGCTGCTCATACATTCACAATCACACCTATATTTAAAGCCTCAGCTCAACGCTGAGGCCCCCGCCACCTATACCTATACAAACTTTCGTCTCTTATCATCTTTATATATCTTTAATTAAGATGGCTCAAATTCAAGATACCATAAATAGTCATGGAAGTTAACCATTTTTTGAAAAAAGAAAAAAGTCCATGTAGGATCTTATTCCTCTTCTATCGACAAATTTTTTTATGAAGTATAAACCCTGAAATGACGCTATTTCCTATAATATCCAATGGTTCACAACCTTTGTTCATGTCTGTGCGTTATAGTATAGTTAAAATGAGCTTGATTTTTCAGAAAAAATAGTATTTTAGGGAGAAAGGGGTACACCAAATGACTCAGCAGACATTTTTGTATCAACCGAAAATATCGGATGTACTTAAAAATATGAGGAAGGTCATGATCGGGAAGGAAGAAGCAGCGATGTTGAGCCTTGTCGCATTACTTGCGAAAGGGCATGTCCTTTTAGAGGATGTTCCGGGTGTCGGAAAGACGATGCTTGTGAAGACGCTGGCTAAATCTCTGGATTGTGACTTTAAACGCATCCAATTCACGCCAGACTTGCTTCCTTCTGATGTGACGGGTGTATCGATATATAATCCAAAAAGTATGGAATTCGAATTCAGACCTGGCCCGATTCTCGGCAATATTGTTCTAGCTGATGAGATCAACCGGACATCACCGAAGACGCAGTCCTCTCTTTTGGAAGGGATGGAAGAGACGAGTATTACGGTCGATGGGAATACAGTGCCCCTCAGTGATCCGTTTTTCGTCATGGCGACGCAAAACCCGATTGAGTATGAAGGGACTTATCCATTGCCTGAAGCGCAGCTCGACCGTTTTCTAATAAAAATGAAGATGGGGTATCCGACAGCTAAGCAGGAAATGGAAATGCTTTCAAGAACTTCGAACGGCCACCCGATTGAAGAAATTTCCGCTGTGCTGACAAGAGAAGAGCTCGTTGGTTTACAAAAAGAAGTGTTGGAGGTTTATGTTGATCGAACGGTCAATCGTTATATCATCGATCTTGTGACAGGGACGCGGACTCATGATGGCGTTTACCTTGGGGTCAGCCCGCGTGGATCGATGGCATTGATGAAAGCGGCTAAGGCCTATGCGTTCATTCACGACCGTGATTATGTCGTACCTGATGATGTGCAATTCATGGCTCCTTATGTCCTTTCTCACCGAATGATTCTCACATCGGAAGCAAGGTTTGAAGGACAGACGGCTGAGTCGATCATTGACAGCCTGCTATCCTCCACGTCCATTCCAGTGAAGAGGAACATTAGTGAATGAGGCGGAAACTTGGAATCATCGCTAGAAGTCTTGTCGTAGCGATCCTCTTCGTCATCCTCTTTTCCTATGCCATGTTCCAGGGTGGTTTTGTCAGCTGGTTTCTTTTTTATGCATTTCTGCCGTTTCTCCTATATATGGCTGCTGTCCTCATCTATCCGGTCCATAATTGGAAAATCGAACGGAATCTTTCTAAACGGATGGCGATGGGGAGTGAAACCATCGATGTCGAAGTGAAGTTGAAGAGGAAAGTTCCTTTTCCCATCTATTACTGTATTATCGAAGAACACTTACCGGAATCTCTGAAGAAAGTGGACGAGCACCTGGACAAATACAAGGATATGGATAAAACGGATCAATTTTATGAATCTCGTAAAGTGAAAAAGGTTGTTTTTCCATGGTTCAGTAAGACAATTACTTACCGGTACCAACTTGATAAAGTCCCTCGTGGTGACCATAAATTGAAGGCACTCCGAATCAAGACCGGTGATTTCTTCGGTTTTGTAAAAAAAGAGCACGTCTATCATCACGAAAGCAAATTGCTGGTCTTTCCTTATATCAGACCTGTGAAAATGAAAGACCGGGTGTACAGCTTTGAACAGGGGGCGAGCCCATCTTTCAAACTGAATGAAAAGAACACGAATATGGTAACAGGTGTCCGTGAATATATGCCTGGTGACCGCTTTGCCTGGGTGGACTGGAAAACGACGGCGAAGAAGAATGAGATGATGACAAAAGAATTTGAACAGGAAAAAAGTGTCGACATGATGCTCATCCTGAATGGCGTCTATCATCCGGAGATGAGTGAATTGAGTTTTGAAGGAGCGGTGGAGTTCACGGCTTCTTTGATGAAGGAGTTCCATAAAACATCTTCTCCGCTATCCTTTATGTCCCTCGGTGACGGACGTAAATACTTTCCTTTTCACCAGGACCACGCTCACCAGCAGCAAATGCAAGGGCATTTGGCAAGAATTCGTCCTGTCGGTCGCATTCCTTTCGCGCAACAGATGGAGCGGGAGAAATCTTTGATTCCAAGTGGTGTGATGCTCATGATTGTCAGTCACCATTTGGACAAGGAAATCCAGGTTGCGATTAGTAAACTGGCAAAAAGAAGCAAGCGTGTCGTCTTTTTCTATGTGCGTCCTCATGGACAAATGTCGTTCCAGGATCATCAAGCTGTGAAACAGATGAAAACTCAGGGCGTCGTTGTCAACGTATTGAATGAGGAACAGCTGACGCAACAACAATTTGAGGTGAACACATGATGGAAGAGCGACAATCGTTCATCTATAAACTGATACTCTACATTACTGGTTTTCTATTGTTCTGTGAATGGATGCGTCCGATGGAGCAGATTTCCGAAACGGATGATGTCCGCGTGTTTTTCATCTACGCGACGTTCTGCTTTTTCGTATCTTTTTTACAAGTGCCGTGGTACCTATCCATTCCTTTAAAAGGGCTGGGACTTGCGTTCATCATGGATGGACTCTATATCGCAGAACGGATTTTTTCACGTGACTGGTTTTCGGTCTTATATGAGCAGGTTCTATTCAACATCCAGATGATCCAGTCGCAGGAATGGTGGCAGATGACGCCGCTCTTCCGAAGTTTATTGTTTTTGATTCTTCTATGGCTGATGAGCTATCTGCTTTATTATTGGTTCGTCGTAGCCCGTCGGATGTTCTTTTTCGTGGTATTGACACTCATTTACGTCACAGTCGTTGATACGTTTACGATTTTTGATGGGAAATGGGCGATTGTTAGAACGTTCATCCTTGGCATGGTTGCCCTCGGCTTATCGAGTTTCGCAAAAGTCATGGATCAAGAATCGATTTCCTTTAAAGGATTGCAAAAAGCGCAAGTATGGGCTCTCCCACTTCTTGCGATCATCCTGTTTTCCTCTGCGGCTGCTTACGCCTCACCGAAACTTGATCCGCAATGGCCGGACCCTGTCCCTTATATTGAAAGTGCGGCAGGCGGAGCTGGACCAGGTGGAAGTGGCAGCGGCACCGTTCAAAAAGTCGGTTATGGAGAAGATGACAGCCGGCTGGGCGGATCTTTCATTCAAGATGATACCCCTGTGTTCCGTGCGACCGCTGATGGAGAGCGTTATTGGCGGATCGAGTCGAAGGATACGTACACAGGAAAAGGGTGGGAAGATACGCTGGAAGAGCCAGTGACCAATATGGACCCACAAAACCTTACCTACGATTTGTTTACGGACAATGTAGAAGTGGAAGAACAGACGGTCATGATTGAAATGTCACGGCAGGCTTCTTTCCGGAAGTTGGTCTATCCCTATGGGTTATCTTCCCTCGTCAGGTTCCCGAATGATTATGAACTTCGTGTCCACGAGAACACGGGGGAGATGGATACTGTGAAAGGAGATTCTCCTGCGAAGGTGAATGAGTTCATCGCCAATTATGAGTATCCTTCCTTTGCATACAACCAATTACGTGAAGCGGGAGATAACGACCCTCAAGAAATTCGTGACCAGTACCTTCAACTTCCAGATGGTTTACCAAACCGTGTGAGAAACCTAGCCGATCAAATTGTAGAGGCAGAAGACAATCGATATGATCGTGCCAAAGCGATCGAGTCTTACTTTTCTTCCAATGGCTTTGAATACTCGACGACTGACGTTCCCGTTCCAGACGAAAATGAAGACTATGTCGATCAGTTCTTATTCGAGTCCCAGCTCGGTTACTGTGATAACTTTTCTACATCCATGGTCGTCATGCTTCGTTCTGAAGGGATTCCAGCCCGCTGGGTAAAAGGGTTTACCGGAGGAGAGCGCATAGACACAAGGGATACCGAGCTTAGTGATGATTTGCAAAATGTATATCAAGTCACAAGCGGGAACGCCCACTCCTGGGTAGAGGTTTATTTCCCTGAGATCGGCTGGGTGCCTTTTGAGCCGACGAAAGGATTCACGAACAACACAGACTTCTATACAGATGTGGATACGGAAGAAGGGGAAGATCCAGCAGCGGCCCAGGACAGCGAAACACCGGAAGATCAAATGGGGAATCCGCAGCAAATGGAAGAGGAAGAAAGTTCTGATGCTGCAGGAGCGGCAGGGTCTTCCAATCAAAGTTACACATGGTTATGGGGGCTTTTAAGCGCAATCCTTGTAGCAGCGATTTTTCTTTATTTTACAAGGTACCGTTGGATGACAGCGTTGCTCATTCGTAAGTACCGGAAAAACAAAGATGAAGAAACGTACGAAAAAGCTTACCATTATCTACTGAAAGTGCTTGATCATAAAGGATTCAAGCGTAAGCCTGAACAAACGTTGCGGGATTTTGCGATATCAGTCGATCAGCATTATCAGTCGAATGACATGCGGCGGTTGACCAATCATTATGAGCGTGTCATCTACAGGAATGAGGCTCAAAGTACACAGTGGCCCAAAGTCACTGAATTATGGGAAAATTTAATCAAAAAGACATTGTCTTGATTCCTTTTCATGCGGTTGATAGAATGAATGAAAATTATCAGATGCATTCTTCCTTCGTATATCCTCGGGAATATGGCCTGAGAGTCTCTACCGGGGCACCGTAAACGCCCTGACTATGAAGGTGGGAATCACGTGACATGTATGTACATGGATGGATTTCTGCCTTCGTCGTCGTTGTTTGAGGCAGGGGATCCATCCATTTTTTTATGAAAATCAAAGTCTATAGATCAAGGAGTGGAACAAATGGAACAAGTACAAGGCATGATTCTCGTGCTGGACTTCGGGAGCCAGTATAACCAATTGATCACACGAAGAATCCGTGAATTCGGTGTGTATAGTGAGCTTCACTCTCACAAAATGAGCATCGAAGAGATTAAAGAAATGAACCCGACTGGAATCATCTTATCCGGTGGACCGAACAGCGTCTATGGGGAGGACAGCTTCCGTTGTGACGAGCAGATTTTCGAACTTGGTATTCCAGTCCTTGGGATTTGCTATGGCATGCAATTGATGACCCATCATTTTGGTGGAAAAGTCGAACGTGCCAAAGAGCGTGAATATGGAAAAGCAGATATTAACGTGGCGAAAGAGCCGGTGATTTTTGCTAAAACACCGAGAGAACAAACCGTTTGGATGAGCCACAGTGATAAAGTCATCGAAGCGCCGGAAGGTTTCCAAGTCGATGCGACAAGCGCGTCCTGCCCGGTAGCCGCTATCAGTAACGATGAAGAGCGCATGTACGGTGTTCAGTTCCACCCGGAAGTCCGTCATTCTGAATATGGAAATGACATTCTCCGCAGTTTCGTTTTCGATGTTTGTGACGCGACCGATGATTGGACGATGGAACATGTCGTGGAAATGGAAGTGGAGAAAATCCGTGAACAAGTGGGCGACCGTAAAGTGTTGTGTGCCTTGAGTGGTGGCGTGGATTCTTCTGTTGTCGCTGCTTTGATCCACCGTGCTATTGGTGATCAGCTCACATGTATTTTTGTCGATCATGGGCTGCTACGTAAAAATGAAGCGGATGATGTTATGCGTACCCTTGGAGACGGATTTAATATGAACATTATTAAAATTGACGCCAAAGACCGTTTCATGAGCAAGCTTGCGGGTGTATCCGATCCTGAGAAGAAGCGTAAGATCATCGGCAATGAATTCATTTATGTTTTTGATGATGAAGCAGAAAAATTGAAGGAAATCGACTTCCTGGCACAAGGAACCTTGTACACGGATATTATCGAAAGTGGTACAGAGACAGCACAGACGATCAAGTCTCACCACAATGTCGGTGGACTTCCTGAGGATATGCAATTCGAATTGATTGAGCCTCTTAACACATTGTTCAAAGATGAAGTACGTGCGCTTGGAACAGAGCTGGGTGTACCTGAGCATATTGTGTGGCGCCAGCCTTTCCTAGGACCGGGTCTTGCCATCCGTGTGCTTGGTGAAGTGACAGAAGAGAAGCTTGAAATCGTTCGCGAATCAGACTATGTCCTTCGTGATGAAATTAAAAAAGCAGGTCTTGATCGTGACATTTGGCAGTACTTCACCGTGCTTCCGGATATCCGTTCTGTTGGAGTCATGGGCGATGAGCGTACGTATGATTACACCATCGGGATCCGTGCCGTTACATCCATTGATGGAATGACGTCAGATTGGGCGCGTATTCCTTGGGACGTCCTTGAGAAAATCTCTACACGAATCGTCAACGAAGTCGATCACATCAACCGCGTCGTGTACGATGTGACGAGTAAGCCACCTGCAACAATCGAGTGGGAATAATCGAACGTTAATTTTAATTTAGATATTAACGTTCGGATTTAGGGTTGACGAACGATGTCGAAGCTTGTAAGATAGAGACAAATGAATAAAGCAACACCGTCGTATAATTTTGGGAATAAGGCCCATGAGTTTCTACCAGACTACCGTAAATCGGTCTGACTACGTTGGTGAATAGACGATAAGGGAGACCTCTATAGGTTGCGCCTTTCGTCCGTTTCCTTCGTATAGATATAGACACTCTTGGAGCTTCCAAGAGTGTCTTTTTTTTTTGGTACCTGGTTCGAAAAAAAGAGAAAGCGGACCCGGTGCCGATCGAATTGTCGTGTATGGGAATTCAATATTTCGTACTGGGCACAAATAGAGTGACGGCGTGAGATAAATAGAGGGAAAAGGGGAGGAAATGGTTATGAGTAAGTTTTTTAAGTTTGAAAAGTTTGGGACGACATATCGCAGAGAGTTTATGGCAGGTTTAACGACCTTCCTCGCGATGGCGTACATTTTGTTCGTCAACCCATCTACCCTGGCACTTGATGGAATTGAGCAGCTTCCGGAAGGTGTAACAAGGATTGATAAAGGAGCCGTATTCACAGCAACGGCGATTGCAGCAGCTGTCGGTACACTGATTATGGGATTGTTTGCGAAATATCCGATCGCCCTTGCTCCGGGAATGGGCTTGAATGCATTTTTCGCGTACACGGTCGTTTTAGGTTTCGGAATTCCGTGGGAAACAGCGCTCGCAGGCGTTTTGGCTTCTGGACTTATTTTTATTGTGTTAACTGTAACAGGCCTGCGGACAATGATCATTGATGCGATCCCTCCAAACCTAAAGCTAGCGGTCGGGGCCGGAATCGGCTTGTTTATCGCCTTCATCGGTTTTCAGAACTCCGGGATCGTGCAGAACAGTGATGCGACACTAGTTCAACTTGGAGACTTGACGGCAGGGCCAACGTTGCTTTCCATCTTTGGAATCATTGTCAGTATCATGCTGATGGCGATGGGCTTGAAAGGCGGTATTTTTTACGGAATGGTCCTGACATCCATCGCAGGAATGGTGACAGGCTTGATTGCTCCACCGGCTGGCTTTGGAGAAATTGTAAGCACAGCTCCTAGCGTTGCGCCGACTTTCGGTGCGGCCTTCACACATTTCGGTGAAATTTTTACGATTGAAATGCTTGTCGTCATTTTAACTTTCTTATTCGTCGACTTTTTCGATACAGCCGGAACGCTTGTAGCTGTAGCGACGCAAGCTGGTTTTATGAAAGATAATAAACTGCCGCGTGCCAACCGTGCATTATTTGCCGATTCAGCAGCGACAGTCGTTGGTGCCGTTGTCGGTACTTCGACGACGACCTCTTACATTGAGTCCACAGCTGGTGTTGGAGCTGGTGGACGTACAGGGTTCACCTCTGTGGTCACAGCTGGATTCTTTATTTTGGCGCTTTTCTTCTCGCCACTACTTTCTGTGGTTACCGCGGAAGTGACGGCTCCAGCATTGATCATCGTTGGTGTGCTCATGGCTTCTACGCTGAAAAATATCGATTGGGATCAGTTTGAAATCGCGGTTCCTGCCTTCTTTACGATTGCTGCAATGCCGATGACCTACAGCATTGCAACGGGTATTGCCATCGGATTCATTTTCTATCCGATTACGATGCTGTTGAAGGGGCGCGGAAAAGAGATTCATCCGATTATGTACTTCCTGTTTGTGATTTTTGTGCTGTACTTTATCTTCCTCGCGTAAAAATACTGATAGAATAGCGAAACTCGCTGATAAATGGGCTGAAGTCACTGATAAACTGGTGAAACTGATCGATAAATGGTGCAAAGCCACCGATAAGGTGGAGTTGCTAATAGAATAGGAAAACTCGCTAATATATTCGATGAACCTGCTAATAAAAGCACCAAAGCTGCTAATATGTCAGCGGAAGCTAGAGCGACCCGCCACGATCGGCAAAAAGAAACCGGCATGCCGTAATCGGCTGCCGGTTTTATTCATCCTCTAAATGGCGGATCGTAATCGGACGTTGTTTCGTGGAGTCCGAAATATAGCGGTGAAGCTGGATCACAAGCAGCCCATGCTTATACGTCGCTTCCACTTTGTCATGCCTTACCGGAAAAGGAAGGTCGATGCTTCTTTCAAACGAGCCGTCGGCGATCTCTGATTTGATCTGATGTCCACCGCGGTTGTTGATTTCAATCTTTCCACTCAGAGTCAATGTTGAATGGTCGACGAGGACGTCAACATTTTTCGGGTGGTTCATTCCTGGGATGTTGACGAAGCAAAGCAGTTCATTGTCGTATTGATACATGTTGATGGCCGGAACAGAGGGTTTCATCATGCCGTCGAAGTCTCCCCAGAAGTCCTGCCCGAAGAAGCGGTCGAGGTTGGTTTTCCAATCTTTGAATTGATTCATATCATCGGCCTCCAAAAAATGTCATAGATTGCGTTATAAATCTGTTGTGCACGTCTCTTCTCATGGTTTA
This sequence comes from Halobacillus litoralis, assembly GCF_020524085.2. Taxonomy (NCBI): domain Bacteria; kingdom Bacillati; phylum Bacillota; class Bacilli; order Caryophanales; family Bacillaceae; genus Halobacillus; species Halobacillus litoralis. The sequence goes on along the minus strand of NZ_CP129016.1, from coordinate 337,851 downwards.
TAGTGTATGCAAAGAACATCGACTAGGTGAATGTCACGTTTTTTGCCAAACACTAGCGTAGGAGGCTCTCTAATATGCTTGAAAATCCATTATTGCTGATTGGAATCATTTTAGCTGTCAACATTGTCTATGTTTCGTTTTTCACCCTCCGAATGATTTTTACACTGAAGGGGCAGCGGTATTTTGCTGCGTTCATCAGCATGTTCGAAATCGTAACGTACATTTTCGGGCTTGGGCTTGTCCTCGACCGCCTGGATCAAATTGAAAACGTTATTGCTTATGCCGTCGGGTATGGTCTTGGTGTCATCGTCGGGATGAAGATTGAAGAGAAACTCGCTCTCGGGTATATTACAGTTAATGTGATATCTTCAGACCCAGACATCGAATTCACCCGCAGACTTCGTGAAAAAGGATACGGGGTTACAAGCTGGTATGCGTATGGCATGGAAGGTGACCGTTTAGCGATGCAGATTCTGACGCCTCGGAAGTATGAACTATCCTTGTACGAAACGATTCGGGATATTGATCCGAAAGCTTTTATCGTGGCGTATGAACCGAAGCAGATCCATGGTGGATTCTGGGTGAAATCCGTAAAGAGAGGAAAAATTCGCGATGCCCAAAAAGAACAACAAGAAGCGCTTTGAAGTCGGTGAGAATGAAACGATCGGTCAATGTCTCGACCGCATGAAGAAAGAAGGATACACTCCGATCCGTCGCGCGGAAGAACCTGTTTTCCGTGAAGAAACTCGTAATGGGGAAAAAGTGATGGAACCTGTAGGGAAAACGATCGTATTTCATGCAGTAAAGGAATAAAACCGAACGATCAATTGTAAGGTTTTTATTAATGTTCGATATTTGCGTTGACATCCGCAAACGGAAATTGATATGATGAAGGCAGAATTGCATAGACGACCTCATATATGACGGGGATATGGCCCGTACGTCTCTACCTGGGAACCGTAAATTTCCGGACTATGAGGGGAGCTTAAGCTTTAGCGCTTTCTCAGACCGGACACACGTGTGCCTGTTCGACTCCTCTCATCTTTTTGAGGGGCGTCGAGCAGGCATTTTTAATGCTACGAAAGAAAAGAGGGATTCGATGGCAAGTGTAGGCATCATCATGGGCAGCATTTCAGATTGGGAAACGATGAAAGAAGCGTGCAGCGTTTTGGATGAGCTTTCGATCAATTATGAAAAAGAAATCATCTCGGCACATCGTACACCGGAAGATATGTTCACATACGCAGATACAGCCAGGGAAAAAGGGTTGAAAGTGATTATTGCAGGAGCAGGAGGCGCGGCTCACTTACCATGAATGGTAGCATCCAAAACGACACTGCCGGTTATCGGGGTTCCGGTAGAATCGAAAGCTTTGCAAGGACTGGATTCTCTTTTATCCATCGTTCAGATGCCGGGGGGCGTTCCCGTTGCTACCGTTGCAATCGGGAAAGCAGGCGCGAAGAATGCGGGACTTCTGGCAGCTGAAATAATTGGAGCTTTCGATCAGGAAGTAGCATCAAAACTATCAGACTATCGCCGTCAGATGGTAGATAAAGTGGACGGAATGAGGAGGGATCTTCGTGAAAGCTGAAGTGATTCGACCATGAAGAACGATCGGAATTTTAGGAGGCGGACAGCTCGGCCGGATGATGGCTGTCGCTGCAAGACATATGGGCTATCGAATTGCCGTGCTTGATCCTGCAGAAAACTGTCCTTGTGCCTCGATTGCCGAGGAACACATCGTCGCTGCATACGATGACTTGGAAGCGGCGGAGCGATTGAGTACAGTCAGTGACGTGATCACCTACGAATTTGAAAACGTCGATCTCCATGTGGCCCGGCTTTTTGAAGAAAAAGGGAAGCTGCCGCAAGGAGCCTTTGCGCTTGAGGTAACCCAAAACAGGGCGAAGGAGAAGGAAATCGCCGTCGATGCTGGACTGTCGGTTCCTGAGTATCGCATCGTGAACACTTTTGAAGAGGTGGAAGAAGCGGTGGAAGTCACGGGCTATCCTGCTGTTATCAAGACGGTCAGCGGAGGCTATGATGGCAAGGGACAGCAGAAAATCGAAGACGAGACGCATCTCGAAGAGGTCCGCTCTTTTATGAAAGAAGGCGGCACCTACATTGTAGAGCAGTGGCTTGAATTCGACCTTGAAATTTCTCAAGTGTTCACAAGAGGAATGGATGGGCGTATCATTCCGTTCCCGATTGCGGAAAATATCCATAAGAACCACATTTTGCATGAGTCAAGAGTTCCGGCAACCGTTCCTGGAAAAGTGGAAGAGCGTGCCCGTGAAGCTGTTGAGGTATTGGCTGAGCGGATCGGAGTCGTCGGTACATTCGCAGTTGAAATGTTCGTGAAGGGTGATGACATATTCATCAACGAGATGGCTCCACGTCCCCACAACTCCGGCCATTATACGATTGAAGCGTGCAGCGTATCGCAATTCGAACAGCACGTCCGTGCGATCTGCGGTCTCCCGCTGTTACCGGTCCATTCGTTCGGCGCAGCGGTGATGGTGAACGTGCTCGGCAAACACCGGGGCATTTTGGTGGATCGTCTTGAATATTACCACGGCTTTCATTTTCATGACTATGGAAAAAAAAGAAGCGCGTCAAACCCGAAAAATGGGGCACATCACCTTTGTTGGCGACAACCTAGAAGAAATCGACCAACTCATCACAGAAAATCAGATCCATTTACGGTAGGAGGAAGACAATGATAGAACGTTATACACGCCCGGAAATGGGTGCGATTTGGACAGAAGAAAATAGATACCAGGCATGGCTTGAGGTTGAACTTTTAGCGTGTGAAGCCTGGAGTGAACTTGGGGTCATCCCGAAAGATGATGTGAAGAAGCTGCGCGAGGGCGCTTCCTTCTCCATCGACCGTATTCACGAAATTGAAGCAGAAACCCGTCACGACGTGGTAGCCTTCACTCGTGCCGTTTCTGAAACGGTTGGAGAAGAACGCAAGTGGGTGCACTACGGACTGACTTCGACAGACGTTGTGGACACGGCGCTCTCCTATCAATTGAAGCAGGCGAATGAAATCATCCGCAAAGACCTCGTCAACTTCATCGAAATCCTTGGTGAGAAGGCGAAGGAACACAAACACACGGTTATGATGGGACGTACCCACGGCGTTCATGCTGAGCCGACGACGTTTGGACTGAAGCTTGCTTTATATTATGAAGAAATGAAGCGTAACTTGGAGCGTTTGGACCTTGCGATGGAGCATATCCAATTCGGTAAGCTTTCTGGAGCGGTCGGAACGTATGCAAACATCGATCCATTTGTGGAGGAGTATGTATGTGAAAAGCTTGGCCTGAAGCCGGCGCCTGTTTCAACACAGACGCTGCAACGCGATCGTCATGCTCATTATGTATCCACATTGGCTTTGGTTGCTACTTCCATTGAAAAAATTGCTGTGGAAATCCGTGGGCTGCAAAAAACGGAAACGCGTGAAGTTGAAGAGTTTTTCGCTAAAGGGCAAAAAGGATCCTCGGCGATGCCGCACAAACGCAATCCGATCGGCTCTGAAAATATGACCGGAATGGCCCGCGTCCTGCGTGGCAACATGCTGACAGCCTATGAGAATGTACCGCTTTGGCATGAACGTGATATTTCTCACTCTTCTGCCGAGCGCATTATCCTGCCTGATGCAACGATCGCTTTGAATTACATGTTGAACCGTTTTGGCAACATCGTGAAGAACTTGACTGTGTTCCCTGAGCGGATGCAGGAAAATATGGAGAAAACATACGGACTCATCTTCTCCCAACGTGTATTGCTGACGCTTATCGATGAAGGTCTCGTGCGCGAAGAAGCTTACGACCTCGTCCAGCCGAAAGCAATGGAAGCCTGGGGAGCGAGGCATCCCGTTCCGTGAACTGATTGAAGCAGATGATAAGATCACATCCACCCTGTCTAAAGAACAGCTGGATGCCTGCTTTGACTACAAGCACCACCTGAAACAAGTCGACCGCATCTTCGACCGCATCGGCCTGTAACAAGGTAGCGGAAAGATAACGGTAAGATTATGGAAAATACTGTATGACCTGGTACACCAGAAACTGGTGTACCAGGTCATACAAAAAATCCCAATTCCTTAGCGAGGTGTTTCTGTATGAAGGGTTCTTTATTGTACGAAGGGAAGGCAAAACGGGTGTATCATACGACGGATGAGTCGGATCAGCTCGTTTTATCCTATAAAGATGACGCTACTGCATTCAACGGCAAGAAAAAAAGACGAGTTCGCAGGCAAAGGACGCCTCAATAACTTGATTACCTCGAAAGTATTTCAATACTTACACCAGCACAACATTACGTCCCACTTTATTAAAGCTCTGAACGATACTGAACAACTGGTCAGACGAACGAACATCATTCCTCTTGAAGTCGTTGTTCGCAACCAGGCGGCTGGCAGCATTACACGCCGGCTCGGGATCGAGGAAAAAACGAGCTTTACTCCACCGATCATTGAATTGTTTTACAAGAAAGACCAATTGAATGACCCGCTCATCAACGATGTCCATGCTTATCACCTGACGGACATCACGGAACAAGAACTCACGTTTATTAAACAGCAAGCGTTAGACATCAACATGGAACTTCAAAAGCTTTTCCGCTCGGCAGGATTGACGCTTGTCGACTTTAAATTGGAATTCGGCCGCCTCAATGACGGCACAATCGTCCTTTCTGATGAAATTTCCCCGGATACGTGCAGACTCTGGGACCATGAAACAGGCGAGAAAATGGATAAAGACGTCTTCCGGGAAAGTACCGGTGACTTGATCGATACGTACACAAACATACTACATCGACTGGAGGAGAGCATATGCGCAAAGTAAAGATCCACATCACATTGAAAGAAGGAGTCCTAGATCCACAGGGAAAAGCCGTCCACAATTCACTTCAATCCTTGGAGTACAACAACGTCCAGGACGTACGTGTAGGAAAATACATGGAAGTGATGGTTGAAGACAGTGACAACCTCGAAGCGGAAATCGATCGCATGTGCGACCAGCTTCTTGCCAACCCTGTCATTGAAAATTACAGCTACACGATTGAGGAGGCGAGTTAACGTGAAATTCGCTGTCATCGTTTTTCCAGGATCGAATTGTGACCGTGACATGTACTTCGCTGTGAAAGATCAGCTTGGAGCAGAAGCCGATCTTGTCTGGTATAAGGAAGCGAATCTAGCAAACTATGATGGGATTCTACTGCCGGGCGGCTTCTCCTATGGTGACTACCTGCGTTCAGGTGCCATTGCTTCTACGTCTGATGTCATCACACAAATCCGGGAAGCGGCTGAGGCAGGAAAGCCAGTCCTTGGTGTTTGCAACGGATTCCAAATCCTTCTCGAAATGGGCCTTCTGCCAGGTGCGATGCTTCCGAATGAAAAACTTAAATTCATGTGCCATTTCGAAACATTGACTGTCGAGAATGCGGATACGATGTTCACCCGTCAATACGAGGAAAAGGAAAAAAATCCCAATTCCGATCGCGCACGGAGACGGCAATTATTTTTGTGACGAAGAAACGCTTCAGAAGCTTCAAAACAACAAGCAGATCGTATTTACGTATGACCAGAACCCGAACGGGTCCGTCGGAGATATTGCCGGTATTACGAATGAACAAGGGAATGTGCTCGGCATGATGCCACACCCGGAGCGGGCGGTCGAAGCGCTTCTTGGTCATGATGACGGTCTTCGTCTATTTGAATCGATTTTGACACACTGGAGGGAACACCATGCCATCAATGCTTGAGATTAGTCCAGAACAAATCGAAGAACAGCACATCTATAGAGAGATGGGACTGAAGGATGACGAGTATGCTTCCGTCCGCTCGATTCTAGGCCGCCGTCCGAATTACACGGAAACCGGGTTGTTTTCGGTTATGTGGTCGGAACATTGCAGCTACAAAAACTCCAAACCGCTTTTGAAAAAGTTTCCGACAGAAGGTGCACACGTGCTCCAAGGTCCGGGGGAAGGCGCGGGGATCATCGACATTGGTGACGAGCAGGCCGTCGTTTTCAAAATTGAAAGCCACAACCACCCGTCCGCCGTTGAACCCTATCAAGGGGCAGCGACAGGAGTAGGTGGAATCCTGCGCGACGTCTTCTCAATGGGTGCCCGCCCGATTGCGCTTCTGAATTCGCTTAGGTTCGGTTCATTGCAGCAGCCACGTGTGAAGTATCTCTTTGAAGAAGTCGTCCGCGGCATTGCCGGATACGGCAACTGTGTCGGCGTGCCGACCGTCGGTGGTGAAGTCCAGTTTGACGATGCGTACAACGGAAATCCACTCGTCAATGCGATGTGTGTGGGATTGATCGATCATAAGGATATTCAAAAAGGAATCGCTGCAGGCGTTGGCAACACGGTCATGTACGTGGGAGCCAAAACCGGACGTGATGGCATACATGGTGCTACCTTCGCATCGGAAGAGTTGTCGGAAGAGTCCGAAGAAAAGCGTCCATCCGTACAAGTTGGGGATCCGTTCATGGAAAAATTACTCATCGAAGCTTGTCTTGATGTCATCCAGCATGACGCTCTTGTTGGAATTCAGGATATGGGAGCGGCAGGTCTAACATCATCAGCAAGTGAGATGGCAAGTAAAGCAGGTACAGGGATGACGATGAATCTCGATCACATCCCGCAGCGTGAAGAAAATATGTCAGCCTATGAAATGATGCTCTCGGAATCTCAGGAACGAATGCTTCTTGTCGTAGAAAAAGGACGCGAAGAAGAGATTGCGAAAGTTTTCCGTAAGTATAACCTTGAAGCGGTAGCGGTCGGTGAAGTGACGGATACGAAACGCTTCCGTCTCGAGCACCACGGGGAAACGGTTGCTGATGTTCCTGTTGATTCTCTAGCTGAGGATGCGCCGGTCTACCATCAACCGTCCAGCGTTCCTGCGTATTATGAAGAGTTTCAAAGGATGGAAGATTACGTTCCGGAAATTACAGACTACCGGGAGACATTGGTGAATCTATTGAAACAGGCGACAATCGCCAGCAAAGAATGGGTTTACGATCAGTATGATTCTATGGTCCAGACGAATACTGTCGTCACTCCAGGGTCCGATGCGGCCGTTCTTCGTGTACGAGGAACGAACAAAGCACTTGCGATGACGACCGACTGCAACTCCCGCTACCTCTATGTGGATCCTGAAGTCGGTGGGAAAATTGCAGTCGCTGAAGCGGCGAGAAACATCGTCTGCTCCGGTGGTCGTCCGCTGGGGATTACGGACGGTCTTAACTTCGGGTCACCGGAAAACCCGGAAATTTTTTGGCAGATGGAAAAAAGCGTCGACGGCATGAGTGAGGCGTGCCGACTGCTTGAAACGCCTGTCATCGGTGGAAACGTCAGCTTATACAACGAATCATTCGGAGGCCAGGCGATTTATCCGACACCAATCGTCGGTATGGTCGGTTTGATTGATGATGTCCAACACATTACGCGTTCCCATGCTCAGAACGCGGGTGACTTGATTTACGTCATTGGGGAAACGCAGGCGGAATTCGGCGGCAGTGAACTACAGGGATTACTTGAAGGAAAGCATTTCGGAAAAGCTCCTTCCATCGATTTAAAGACAGAGTATAACCGTCAAAAGCAGCTGCTGACAGCGATTCGCGCAGGACATGTCGTCTCTGCCCATGACGTATCCGAAGGCGGCTTATCGGTTGCCCTTGCAGAAATGCTGTTTGAAAACGAGTTCGGTTGTGAAGTGACTCTCGCTGGTGAACCGGCCACAGCGTTGTTTGCAGAATCGCAGTCACGCTTTATCGTCACCGTCGCGCCGGAACAAAAGGGAGCGTTCGAACAGAGTGTCACAGACGCTCGTCTGATCGGAACCGTGACGGAAAACGGGGTGTACAGAATCAAGCAGGAAGGCGTCGTTCTGGAAGAAAAGACATCAGTGCTGAAAGAAGCGTGGAAAGGAGCGATCGGATGCTTGCTGAAATCAAAGGTTTAAATGAAGAATGCGGCATTTTTGGTGTCTGGGGTCATCAGGATTCGGCCCAGCTGACGTATTACGGGTTACATGCCCTCCAACACCGCGGTCAGGAGGGTGCAGGAATTGTCACAACGGACGGGGAACAGTTGAAACTTGCTAAAGGGCACGGCCTGATCAATGAAGTTTTCTCTGAAAATCAACTCGAAGACTTGAGTGGCCATGCTTCGATTGGTCACGTGCGCTACGCTACGGCAGGGGATGGCGGCTATGAAAATATTCAGCCGCTGCTTTTCCGCTCCCAGACGGGCGGGTTGGCCCTCGCTCATAATGGAAACCTTGTGAACGCACAGGCGTTGAAGAACCAGCTGGAGGCACAGGGAAGCATTTTGCAGACGACTTCGGATACCGAAGTTGTCGCCCACTTAATCAAACGCGCGCGCCATCTGCCTCTCGAGCAGGCGATCATGGAAGCACTATCGATGATCAAAGGTGCTTATGCGTTTCTTGTTATGACCGAAGATCGCATGTTCGTCGCTAATGACCCGCGTGGATTGCGCCCGCTCAGTCTTGGCCATCTCGGTGAATCATGGGTCGTCTCTTCAGAAACGTGTGCCTTCGATGTAGTCGGTGCCGAGTATGACAGGGAAATCGATCCTGGAGAGCTGCTGATCATATCGGACGAGGGGATAGAATCAAAACGGTTCTCCGCTCCGATTCAGCGCACGCTCTGTTCAATGGAATATGTCTACTTTTCAAGACCTGACAGCAACCTTGACGGTAAAAATGTCCACGCCTCCCGTAAACGGATGGGTAAATCGCTCGCGGAAGAAGCTCCGATCGATGCGGACGTGGTGACAGGCGTTCCGGATTCAAGCATTTCTGCAGCCATCGGATATGCGGAGGCTTCCGGTATCCCTTATGAGCTTGGGTTGATTAAAAACCGCTATGTAGGCCGTACGTTCATTCAGCCATCTCAGGAGCTTCGTGAACAAGGGGTGAAAATGAAGCTTTCTGCTGTCCGGGGGATTGTAGAAGGGAAAAAAGTCGTCATGGTCGATGATTCAATCGTTAGGGGAACGACGAGCCGCCGAATCGTCAAGATGTTGAAGGAAGCGGGGGCAAAGGAAGTCCACGTGAGGATTGCGTCTCCTCCAATTAAAAACCCTTGCTACTACGGTATTGATACCTCAAACAGCGGCGAGCTGATTGCAGCAAATAACTCCGTCGAGGAAATTGAAGAGCAGATCGGCGCCGACAGTCTTGCTTTTTTATCAGTACAGGGGTTGAACGATAGCATTTATCAGGGAGAAGAGTCGTTGAAACACGGCGGTTGTATGGCGTGTTTTACTGGCAAATACCCGACAGAAATTTATCCGAACACGATGCATCCATATGAAAAAGCATAGGAGGGAAGTGAGATGAGTCAATCGTATAAACAGGCGGGAGTCGATGTCGAAGCTGGTTACGAAGCGGTCGAACGGATGAAAAAACATGTTGCCCGCACGATGCGGCCGGAAGTGATGGGAGGACTCGGTTCTTTCGCTGGATTGTTTGACCTCAGTGGCATGAGCTATGAACAACCCGTCCTTGTGACAGGAACAGACGGAGTCGGAACGAAGCTGAAACTCGCGTTTGAGATGGATCAGCATGATACAATCGGCGTAGATGTCGTCGCGATGTGTGTCAACGATATCGTGGCACAGGGCGCAGATCCGCTTCTGTTTCTGGATTACATTGCCTGTGGAAAAAATGACCCTGCCCGGATTGAGCAGATCGTCAAAGGAATATCGGATGGCTGTGAACAGTCCGGTGCTGCTTTAGTCGGTGGTGAGACGGCAGAAATGCCCGGTATGTATGACGAAGATGAATACGACCTCGCCGGCTTTGTCGTCGGAATGGCCGATAAGGAGCAGATCATTACAGGTGATGAGATCAGAGAAGGAGACGTTTTAGTCGGTCTACCTTCCTCGGGTGTCCATTCGAATGGCTTTTCTCTTGTCCGGAAACTCATCGCAGACCTGGATCTTGCTACGGTCCCTGCAGGCTGGACCCGGACGCTTGGAGAGGTCCTGCTGACACCGACGCGTATTTATGTTCCTGAGATTCAATCGCTGAAGAAAAACACCACCATCAAAGGCATCGCGCACATTACCGGAGGCGGTTTTTACGAAAACCTTCCACGAACCCTGCCCAAAGGACTGGGGTGTGAAATCGACACCGACAGCTGGCAGGTACCTGAGGTATTCCGCTTTTTACAGGAAAAAGGGACAATCAGCGATGAGGAAATGTTCGGTGTGTTCAACATGGGTATCGGCATGGTCGTCGTGCTTGATCCTTCTGATGTGAACGCCGCTTTCGGTGCGTGTGACGATGCGGTTGTCATCGGAAAAGTGACCAACGAGGAAGGAGTGCAGGGGATATGACCAACATCGCTGTCTTCGCCTCCGGTACGGGTTCGAATTTCGATGCGATCGTCAGCAAAGTGGAATCCGGGGAGCTTGAAGCGAACATCGCCCTGCTCGTCTGTGACCGTATCGGTGCCCAGGTCATCGAAAAGGCACAAAAGCATGAAATCGATACCGTCGTTTACCGGGCGAAAAGTTTTGCGGACAAAGCTGCCTATGAGCAGGCCGTGCTCAATGACTGCCGGCAGCGGGGAATTGAATTCATCGTACTCGCTGGATATATGAGACTCATCGGACCGACGTTATTGGAGCCGTACGAACGGCGTATCGTCAATATCCATCCGTCTCTGCTTCCGGCTTTCCCAGGGAAGGATGCCATCGGTCAAGCGCTGGAGACAAAAGTGAAAGTGACCGGTGTGACGGTCCATTATGTCGATGCTGGCATGGATACAGGACCGATCATTGCTCAGGAAGCCATCGATATCGAAGAAAACGATACAGCGGATGATGTTAAAGACAAAATCCAAGCGGTTGAACACCGCCTCTACCCACAAGTGATTCAATCATTATTCATCAAGGAGGAATCTCAATGAAAAAACGTGCCCTACTGAGCGTATCCAACAAACAAGGATTGACTGAATTTGCAAAGAAACTTCATGAATTAGACTTTGAACTCATTTCTACTGGTGGCACGAAACGGGCCATTGAAGAAGCGGGGGTCCCGGTGCAATCCATTTCCGAGGTGACTGAATTTCCGGAAATCATGGACGGACGTGTGAAGACGCTTCACCCTTCGGTCCATGGTGGGCTACTCGCTAAGCGTTCCAATGAAGAGCATATGAAGCAGCTCGAGGAACTGAATATCGAGACCATCGATCTCGTTGCCGTCAACTTGTACCCATTCAAAGAAACAATTGCGAAAGATGATGTCACGGAATCGGATGCAATCGAAAACATCGATATTGGTGGCCCGACGATGCTTCGCTCTGCAGCGAAGAGTTTTGAAGACGTCGCAGTCGTGGTGGACCCGGCCGATTACGAGGAGGTCATTGAAGGTCTCGAGAACGATGCCCTTTCTTATGAGTCCCGCCGTAAGCTTGCAGCCAAAGTGTTCCGTCATACCGCCAATTACGATGCAATGATTGCGGAATACTTTTCCGGTTTGACAGAAGAGCCATTTCCAGAGACGTATTCCGTCACTTATGAAAAAGTTCAATCCCTACGTTACGGAGAAAACCCGCACCAGAGCGCTGCTTTTTATAAGAAAGCGAACTTCGAAGGCACGTCTCTCGCCGAAGCGGAACAGCTCAACGGAAAAGAACTTTCCTACAACAACATCCAGGATGCCAACGCGGCCCTTGAAGTTGTACTTGAGTTCAACCAGCCGGCGGCCGTCGCAGTCAAACACATGAACCCTTGCGGCGTCGGAGTCGGTGAGAACTTGCATGACGCTTATGTAAAAGCGTACGAAGGCGATCCTGTGTCGATTTTCGGTGGAATTGTTGCCTTGAACAGGGAAGTCGATGCGGATACGGCGGCGAAGTTGAAAGAGATTTTCCTTGAGATCATCATCGCTCCGTCCTTCAGTCAAGAAGCGCTTGATATCCTAACAACAAAGAAAAACTTGCGCCTTTTGAAAGTGGATATGAAAAAGGCGGATCGTCCGGCTCATAAGCTTGTGACCGTCAATGGCGGACTGCTTGTCCAGGATGCCGATGAAGGTTCGCTTGAGGACGTGGAGCTTGAAGTGGCGACAGAACGTGAGCCGTCCGAGCAGGAGCTTGAAGATTTGAAGCTCGGCTGGAAAGTCGTGAAACATGTGAAGTCAAACGCAATCGTCGTAGCGAAAGGTGACCGTACGCTCGGAGTCGGCGCGGGACAGATGAACCGTGTCGGTGCAGCGAAAATCGCTTTTGAGCAGGCAGGTGAGAAAGCGGAAGGCAGCATCATGGCTTCCGACGCCTTTTTCCCGATGCCGGATACCGTTGAAGCTGCAGCGGAAGCGGGTGTGACGGCGATCATCCAACCTGGTGGTTCTAAGCGTGATCAAGATTCCATTGATGCCTGCAACAAACATGGCATTGCGATGGTCTTTACAAAAATGCGTCACTTCAAACACTAATCGAAAGGGTGGAGTCTTATGAACGTATTGGTCGTCGGTCGAGGTGGCCGGGAACACAGCCTTGTGCAAAAATTCGCAGAAAGTGATCAGGTGGAACGCATTTTCGCTGCCCCATGAAACGCAGGGATGAGTCAGATAGCTGAATGCATCGATATGAGTGAGCAGGATTTTGACGGGCTGGTTGCTTTTGCCCGGGAGAACAAGGTGGGACTGACCGTGGTAGGGCCGGAAAACCCTTTGCTCGATGGCTTAGTGGACGCTTTCCGGGAAGCGGACCTGCCGGTGTTTGGTCCGACCAAGGCGGCTGCTCTTATCGAAGGAAGCAAGCATTTTGCAAAGCAGCTCATGCACAAATATGAGATTGCGACGGCTGGATATGAAGCCTTTTCAGGTGTGGAAGCTGCTCAAGCTTTTATTAGAAAAAAAGGCGCACCGATTGTTGTGAAGGCGGACGGACTGGCGGCAGGAAAAGGTGTCGTTGTAGCTGAAACTGTGGACGAGGCGTTATCAGCAGCAGAAGACATGCTTGAAAATGGGCAATTCGGCGATGCGAGCCGGGAAATCGTCGTAGAAGAGTTTTTGGCAGGGGAGGAGTTTTCGTTAATGGCATTTGTGAATGGTACGAATGTCTATCCAATGATCCCTGCGAAAGACCATAAGCGGGCCTATGATGGAGATCAAGGTCCGAATACAGGCGGGATGGGCGCCTTCGCTCCTGTGCAAGCATTGAATAATTGGTCGTACGTGTTTGCTGTCGAATCGATCGTCAAGCCGGTAGCCGAAGCAATGGTGGAGGAAGGGCGTCCGTTTACAGGGATCTTGTATGCGGGACTGATCGAAACATCCGATGGTCCGAAGGTGATCGAGTTCAACGCGCGATTTGGAGACCCTGAAACGCAAGTGGTTTTACCTCTACTGAAAAATGATCTCGTACAAGTAATGATGGATGTGCTGGATGGAAAAAATCCTGACCTGACATGGTCGGAAGAAGTTTGTGCGGGAGTTGTCGTCGCTTCCGAAGGCTATCCAGGAGCCTATGAAAAAGGCCGTCCATTACCTGAGGTGGAAGTGGATGAAGACGGTTTTGTCGTCCATGCGGGGACAGCTTGGGAAGATGGGAAATATGTATCCAGCGGCGGGCGCGTCCTCTTAATTGGGAATAAAGGAAAAGACTTGGCGCAAGCGCTGGACCGTACGTATCAATCGCTCCGCCCATTTGAGAACCAGGGCGACTTTTTCTATCGAAGAGATATCGGACGATCATCAGTCTCTTCGTCGGCTTCGCATGCCGACATAGAATAGAGCGGCAATCGAACCGATGATGGTGACGATGACGAAACCGACGTCTGTGAAGTACTCCATAAAATCCATATGATTCATCCTTTTAAAGAAAGAGCGGGGCCGCCCGCTCTTTTTTGGTTATTGAAATTTATCAATTAAAATTTGGCTATATCAATTAAAGTCTAGATATATCGGCTAAACTTTATTTTTATCGGCCAAATTCTTAAAATATCGACGGAACAAGAAAATCATCGGAAGAAACATGCCGTACACCTCCGCGTTTATTGGTCCTGCGGAATATTCTGCTGCCAGCTTTGCTCGATGCCGTCTTTTTCTGTAGACATTTCTTCATAGACGGCTGTCAATGGGCAGAAGCGTACAATCCCTTCCGCAACCTTCAATGCAGACATCATGATCAGAAGCGGATGGGAAGAATCGCACTCTCTGCGTGCACCGCGGATCGTCAAATAGGTCAGCATACTAAGACCTGCGGTGATGCGGACCATACTGTTGATGATTCCGATATTCGGTTTCATTGTGCTTCCTCCTTACCAGAATGGAAGTTCCTGTGTTACCATAGAACATAATGATCTCAGGGAGGTACGCTCCATGAACGAAACACGTTTTCGTTGGCGGAACCGTCAGCTGCGTGAACATGCAGCCATCATTGATGGTAAAGCGGCGCCGACGAAATTAATAAAAAATACAACTTACTTGAATGTTTACTTGAAGAAATGGATGCATGGCCACATTTGGTTGTATGATGATCGCATCATTTACACCGGCCAAGAGCTTCCTTCTCATACAGAAGGCACGGAAATCATTGATGGCTCAGACAGTTATATTGTGCCTGGCTACGTTGAACCGCATGCTCACCCATTTCAGTTATATAATCCCCAGAGCTTCGCAGAATATGCGGCAGAGACGGGGACGACAACGCTCGTCAACGATAACTTGATGTGGCTTTTTTTAACGGAAAAAGAGAAAGCGTTTTCTTTGTTGGAAGAATTCATGGATTTGCCGGCGACGATGTACTGGTGGGCCCGTTTTGACCCGCAGTCCGTACTCCGGGATGAAGATCGTCATGCTTTCGATTCACAGATTCCAGACTGGATCAGTCATGATGCGGTGATTCAGGGCGGGGAGCTGACCGCCTGGCCGGATGTCCTTCATCATGGAGACGAGCAAATTCTACATTTTATGCAGGAGACTAAACGCTCTAGAAAGCCTTTGGAAGCTCACCTTCCGGGTGCTTCGGAACAGACGCTTGTGAAAATGCGCCTGCTCGGCATGGATTCAGAGCATGAATCGATGACCGCTGATGATGTACTGAAACGTTTGGAAATCGGTTATCATACAGGGTTGCGCTATTCATCCATCCGCCCGGATCTTCCGGATATTTTACAGGGTCTTGTTGAAAAAGGGCACACCCACTTCGACCACATGATGTACACAACGGATGGATCGACGCCTGGCTTTTATCGTGAAGGACTGATCAATCCCTGCATCCAAACCGCATTGAACGCCGGCGTGCCGGAAATAGATGCGTACATGATGGCTACGTATCACGCCGCTCGTCATTTCGGAATCGAGAATCGTGTAGGAAGCTTGAACGCCGGGCGCGTCGCTCATCTGAACTTTTTATCTGACCCGAAAGATCCGATGCCGCACTCCATCATCGCTAAAGGCGAATGGATGAAGCGTGATGGCGAAGTTTTGAAGAAAGAAACACCGATCCAATGGGAGAAAAATGGTGTGAAGCCGCTCGAACTCGATTGGGAAGTGACGGATGCGGATATGCAGTTCTCCATGCCGATCGGTCTAGAGATGGTGAATGATGTCATCATGAAACCATATGCCATCGACACGGACGTTTCCACCGACCGGTTGAGTGAGGACAATAAAGAATCCTACCTCATGCTGATGGACCGGGAAGGGGAATGGATGGTCAATACGATGCTGAAAGGATTCACACAGACCTTAGGCGGCCTCGTCAGCTCTTACAGCAATACAGGGGATATCATATTGACAGGAAAATCACGTAAAGATATGAAGAAGGCCTTTCAGCGCATGAAGGAAATCGGTGGCGGGATTGTGCTGGTAAATGAAGGGGAAGTCCTTTATGAACTGCCATTATCCCTTGGCGGTGTGATGGCCGATCTGCCGATGAGAGAGCTCATGGAGGAAGAAGCGAAACTAAAAGAATGCCTGCTCGAGCAAGGGTTTACGTTCAATGATCCCGTCTATACGCTTCTTTTCTTATCGTCCATGCATCTGCCATTCATCCGGATTACTCCGCTTGGAATTATGGACGTGAAAAAGAAAGAGGTACTCTTTCCTTCAATAATGCGTTAAAATAAAAGAGGGAATACAGATTAAGGGAAGTGCTGTTATTGAGAAAGCTTACATTCTTCAGCTTGCTTATCGTCCTTTTACTCACTGCTTGTAATGAGAAAGCAGGGGCTGCACAACCTGAAGAAACGAAAGAGAAAGAAACAGCGGTCGAAGAACAAATAGAGATAGAAGAGAACGTGACCGTTGATGAAAAGGAAGAAACCGAACAAGCCTATACAGAAACGTTTCCACTGACGGGCGAACCGACGGCTGATAAAGCAGACCATCGTGCCTTGTCCGTCATGGTGAACAACCACCCGAAAGCGAGGCCTCAATCAGGGTTGAGCCAGGCCGACATCGTCTATGAAGTTTTGGCAGAGGGGCAGATCACACGCTTCCTCGCTTTGTTCCATAGTGAGATTCCTGATACAATAGGTCCGGTAAGAAGTGCACGTCCATACTATTTTGAAATCGCTGATGGATTTGATGCGTTTTATACGTATCACGGTGCGTCGACAGCCATTAATCAAAAAGTAGCCAGCAGCGGTGTCGATTATTTGGATGGGGCGATGTATGATAACAACGGCTGGTTATTTGAACGGTCCTCCGATCGTTCAGCTCCTCACAATTCCTATCTTTTAACAAAAGGAGTGGAGCAGGCAGTGGCAAGTAAAGGCTATAAGGCTGAAGGAGAACCTGAAGCTCTGCCTTTTGCAGAAGAAGGTTCCTTCGATGGAACGCCGGTGGATGAAGTCCAGATCACTTACGGCAGTCGAACGAATGTGAGCTTTACGTATGATGCTGAGAAGGATCAGTTTTTGCGTTCCAGTGATGGAGAGCCGACCATCGACCGTTTGAATGAAGAACGTGTAGCTGTAGAGAATGTCTGGATCATAGAAACGGACCACCGGATCATCGATAACGCCGGTCGTCGTGCGATTGATCTCATATCAGGCGGGAACGGGTATCTTTTACAAAAAGGACAAATGAAAGAAGTAGAGTGGAAGAACGTCGATGGACGTTTGCTTCCCTATAAAGACGGCAGCCCGATGGCCTTTACACCAGGGAAGACCTGGGTGAACATCATTCCATGAAACGCTGCAGTAGAAACGGAGTAAGGAGGGAAAAGGCATGCAGATCGATAAATTGAGAGGAAAGACGCTCGATCAACTGTTTGAAGCGGTTTTATCTTTGCAAAGTATAGAAGAATGCTATGAATTCTTTGATGATCTCGCAACGATGAATGAAGTCCAGTCACTCGCTCAGCGACTGGAAGTAGCGCGCATGCTGCGTGAAGGCTTCACTTATCATAAAATTGAAACCGAAACAGGTGCTTCGACAGCGACGATTTCCCGTGTGAAACGCTGCTTGAACTATGGTAATGACGCTTATACACAAGCGCTTGACCGTGTACAAGCGAAGCAAACGGAATAGATGATGAGAGGCTGCCACTGTGGGCAGTCTTTTTTTGTTGGCGAGGGTAAAAGACTTCCATGATTCTAAGAGAATACGGACAGGCATAGGCTAGTACTATGGAAGGGGACCTGTCCGATGAAAACGATGTTGAAAAAAGGCGCCATGATCATTCTCGGCAGTATGATACTTTCACTCGGCATCAACTTTTTCCTGATTCCAGATCATGTGTTAGATGGAGGCATAATTGGGATAGGTATGATTGCCAATTACATATGGGGGCTTGAAGTAGGACTTACAATCATCTGCTTCAGCATTCCGATTTTTACGCTCGCCTGGTTCTTTTACCGTTCCTATTTCTACAACAGTCTGCACGGCTTGTTGATTTCTTCTTTCTCTATTGATGTACTACAAGGGTTGCGTGTCCATCACCTGCCGCTCGATCCAGCGATCAGCTCTATTATTGGAGGGGCCCTTGTGGGTGGTGGGATTGGATTGATGCTACGGGTCCATACAAGCACGGGCGGAACCGACCTCCTCGCCCAAATGATCGCCGATTGGTGCAAAGTCAATGTCGGCTTCGTTATCCTCGCGATCGACGCTGTTGTCATCGGTGCCAGTGGCTACCTGTTCTCACTCGAAACCCTCATGCTCTCCGCTATCACTATCCTAAGCGTCGGACTCGTCACCATGACCTTCACATCCAGCCGCCTCCTCCCCGAACAACCCTCGTGACCTGGAAATATATGGATGACCTGGTCATCTATAATTTTACAGCACCAGAACCAAAAGCCCGCCTCTCTTTTGAGTGAGAGAGGACGGGCTTTTGTGTGTTTACAATTTATGATGTACCGGGTCATACATATATTTCCACCACTCTTCACACCCTCTTCTTATCATGGTCGTAGAATTGTTTGGGTGTGCCCCTCAACCCGGGGGTGAAAATTTGCTATAATGGGTAGATGGATAACTGTTGTTTTGGAGGACGGAAATGTACAATATAAGCGAGTGGGATCATGTGTTCAAGCTTGATCCGAATAAGACGATCACAGACGCAGACTTAGAGAAGATATGCACATCAGGGACAGATGCGATCATCGTCGGCGGCACAGACGGCGTCACGTTCGAAAACGTCACGGATTTGCAGGAACGCATCGAGGCATACGACACCAGCTTTGTGCTGGAAGTGTCGGACATTGAAGCCATTGCGCCCGGCTTTGATGCTTATTTCATCCCTCTTGTCCTGAACAGTGGACATAAAAAGTGGTTGATTGATGTGCAGCACCAGGCGATCAAAGAGTATGCAGATGTGATCGAGTGGCAGGACATGCTCACAGAAGGATATTGTGTACTGAACCCTGAAGCGAAGGTGTTCAAACGAACCGATTGCTCGCTTCCGGATCATGCCGATGTCCTCGCCTATGCCCGGATGGCTGAACATATCTTCCGTCTCCCTGTCTTTTACATGGAATACAGTGGTACATACGGGAATCCCGGCTTGGTCAGAGACGTGGCCCGTGAATTGAAAAATACATCTCTCGTCTACGGCGGAGGCATCCGTTCGGAAGAACAGGCAGCAGAAATGGCGGCCTATGCAGATGTCATCGTTGTCGGCGATGTGATTTATGATAACCTAGAGGTTGCTCTTAAAACGGTCGAAGCCGTTAAATCAATGAAGATGAAGGATGGTGGACCCTCATGACACAGGCATTGAACGCATTGATTCAAGGCTTGAATACAGAACAACGAGAAGCGGTGACCCACACAGAAGGCCCGCTGCTCATCATGGCAGGTGCCGGAAGTGGTAAAACACGTGTACTGACACACCGCATCGCCTATCTCCTTAGTGAAAAAGATGTAGCGCCACGGAATATATTAGCGATTACGTTTACAAATAAAGCGGCACGCGAAATGAAAGAGCGTGTCGAATCTCTTGTCGGCAAAGACGGAGAAAAAATCTGGATGTCCACGTTCCACTCCATGTGTGTACGGATTCTGAGACGTGACATCGACCGGATCGGTTATGACCGCAACTTTTCGATTCTCGATTCGAGCGATCAGCTTTCTGTCATTAAACAAGTGCTGAAAGAGATCAACCTCGATCCGAAAAAATGGGACCCTCGTGCGATGCTCGGAGCCATCAGTAATTCGAAGAACGAACTGATGACCGCAGAAGATTATGAAAAACAAGCGGGCAATATGCATGAAGAACAAATCGCCCAAATTTACAAAGGCTATCAAAAGAAACTCCGCAAAAACCAGTCGCTTGATTTCGACGACTTGATCATGCAGACCTTAAGACTTTTCGACGAAGTGCCGGAAGTGTTGGAATCCTACCAGCGCCGTTTCCAGTACATCCACGTCGATGAGTATCAGGATACGAACCATGCCCAGTATCAACTCGTCAAACATTTGGCGAGCCGTTATCAGAACCTCTGTGTGGTGGGTGATTCCGACCAGTCGATTTATGCATGGCGCGGGGCGGATATTCAAAACATCCTGAACTTTGAAAGTGACTACCCGAAAGCACGTACGATTCTGCTTGAGCAGAACTACCGCTCGACGGAATTAATCCTGGATGCTGCCAACAACGTCATTGATAAAAACAGCGGCCGTAAACCGAAGCGTCTTTGGACGGACAATAAAGGTGGAGAGAAGATCCATTACCACCAGGCAGGCACCGAACGTGAGGAAGGTCTTTTTGTTACAGATAAAATTGAAGACCTCGTCCGCCAAGGAAAGTTCCGCTATCAGGATGTTGCGATTTTGTACCGTACGAACGCTCAGTCCCGTACGATTGAGGAAACGTTTGTCAAAGCAGGGGTCCCGTATCAGATGATCGGTGGGACGAAGTTCTATGATCGTAAAGAGATCAAGGACATGCTTGCCTACCTCCGTCTCATCGCGAACCCGAACGACGACTTAAGCTTCCAGCGTGTTGTCAACGAACCGAAGCGCGGTGTCGGGAAAACGAGTATGGATAAGATGCTTGCCTATGCGGCAGATCATGATATTTCCTTATACGAAGCCGCTGCTGAAGTCGATTTCGTCGGCGTAAGCGCAAAAGCAGCGAAAGCGATCATGAGCTTCCGTAAAATGATTCAGACTTGGGCTGAGCAGCAGGAATTCCTTTCTGCAACGGATATGGTACAGGAAGTCATTGATAAAACCGGCTATGAAGAGATGCTCATGAATGAGAAGAGCATCGAAGCGCAAAGCCGTCTTGAAAACATCGAAGAATTCAAATCCGTTACGAAGAACTTTGAAGAAAACGCGGAAGATAAGACACTGGTCGCTTTCTTGACCGATCTCGCTTTGATTGCGGATATTGATTCTATGAATGAAGACCCTAGTAGTGTCGACACAGTGACGTTGATGACGCTGCACTCAGCGAAGGGACTTGAGTTCCCGGTTGTTTTCCTGATCGGTATGGAGGAGAACGTCTTCCCGCACAGCCGTGCGCTTATGGATGAAGAGGAAATGGAAGAAGAGCGACGTCTTGCTTATGTCGGGATCACTCGTGCAGAGAAAGAGCTGTTCATTTCTCACGCGAAAATGCGTACCCTCTACGGCCGTACGAACATGAATCCAATCAGTCGCTTTATCCATGAAATTCCGGAAGAACTGATTGAAGGAAAAGAACAGAAAGAAGAGCTGCCATTCTTCAATAAAAACCGGGAAAGCACGCCGTTCGGCACGAAGCCTCAAGCCGCTCCGAAGAAACGGGCCGCGAAGAAGCCTGAGAAAAAATCTTCAGGCGGCGAGAAAATTGGCTGGCAGCCTGGGGACAAAGCGCAGCACAAGAAGTGGGGCGAAGGTACGGTCGTCAAAGTGCAGGGTGAAGGAGATGCGATGGAACTCGATATCGCCTTCCCGGCACCGACAGGCATCAAGCGCCTGCTTGCCCGTTTTGCTCCGATTACGAAAGCGTAAGGAAGTGGATGGATATGAACGCAACGGAAGCTAAGCAAAAGATCGAAACACTCAGACAGGACCTTGAGCAGTACAGCTATGAATACCACACGCTCGATGATCCGAGTGTTTCCGACTATGAATATGATAAAAAAATGCAGGAACTGATCAAGCTTGAAGAAGAGTATCCTGACTTGCAGACACCGGACTCGCCTTCCCAGCGGGTCGGCGGCAAGCCTCTCGACGCTTTTGTGAAAGTGCAGCACGACATCCCGATGCTCAGCCTCGGCAACGCTTTTAATGATGAAGAACTGCGCGACTTCGACCGTCGTGTCAAAAATGGCACCGATGCAGAGGTCAATTACGTATGTGAATTGAAAATCGACGGCCTTGCGGTTTCTTTGAAATATGAAGATGGGATCTTCGTACGGGGAGCGACTCGTGGAGATGGGACGACCGGAGAAGACATTACGAAAAACCTGCGGACCATCCGGAACATCCCTCTTCGCTTGAAAGAGCCGATGACCGTCGAAGTCCGTGGTGAAGCGTATATGCCGAAGAAATCGTTCATGGCTCTGAATGAAGCCAAGGAGTCGAATGGGGAAGAGCCTTTTGCCAACCCGCGAAACGCAGCTGCGGGTTCCTTAAGGCAGCTGGACCCGAAAATCGCGGCCAAGCGTAACCTCGATATTTTCCTTTATGGCATCGGTGTGTGGGAAAACGATCCGACCGAAGCGCACAGTGAGCGCCTGGAGAAAATGAAAGAGCTCGGACTGAAAACCAATCCGGAGTGGAAAAAGTGTAACGATATCGAAGAGGTCATCGACTATGTCAATAGCTGGGTCGAACACCGTGCTGACCTTGATTACGAGATTGACGGCATCGTCATCAAAGTGGACAGCCTCGACCAACAGGAAGACTTGGGCTTTACTGCGAAAAGCCCGCGCTGGGCAACGGCCTATAAGTTTCCGGCAGAAGAAGCGATTACGAAACTCAAAGACATTGAACTCAGTGTCGGTCGTACAGGTGCCGTGACACCGACAGCGATTCTTGATCCGGTCAAAGTTGCAGGAACAACGGTACAACGTGCGTCCCTGCATAATGAAGATTTGATCATCGAAAAAGACATCCGTATCGGAGATACGGTCGTCATCAAGAAAGCCGGGGACATCATCCCTGAAGTCGTTCGTGTTGTTGAAGATCAGCGGACTGGCGAGGAAGAGCCGTACCGTATGCCGGAAGAATGCCCGGAATGTGGCAGTCAGCTTGTCCGTCTTGATGAAGAAGTCGCTTTACGATGTGTGAATCCGAACTGCCCGGCCCAATTGCGGGAAGGCTTGATCCACTTCGTTTCAAGAAATGCGATGGATATTGAAGGTCTTGGGGAAAAAGTGATCGCCCAACTGTTTCAGGAAAACTTGATTCATACGATCGCAGACTTGTATAAGCTCGACCGTGAAGAGCTGCTGCAGCTCGATCGTATGGGTGAAAAATCAGTGGAGAACCTTTTGAATGCGATTGAAGCTTCAAAAGAAAATTCCCTTGAGCGACTGCTGTTCGGTCTTGGGGTGCGTTATGTCGGTTCGAAAGCCGCAAGCACGCTTGCCCAGTATTTTGAACATATGGACGCCCTCGTAGAGGCGGATGCCGCTGCACTTGAAACCATTCCTGAAATCGGCAGTAAGATGGCCGAATCGATCGCCAGCTACTTTGATGAAGACCAGGTCATCCAGTTATTAGAAGAATTGAAGCAGCTCGGCCTGAACATGGAATATAAGGGTGCGAAGAAGAGTGATCAGCCGATCGATTCTCCTTTCAACGATAAGACTGTGGTCCTTACAGGGAAAATGGAAGAGTACAGTCGTTCGGAAATGAAGAAAATGATTGAGGAACTTGGCGGTAAAGTGACAGGAAGTGTCAGTAAAAAAAACCGACCTTCTTATCGCTGGTGAAGACGCCGGTTCCAAATACACGAAAGCATCAGACTTGGGGATTGAAATCTGGGATGAAGAGCAGTTCAAAAACGCTCTATCCTGATCGACCAAACGTTTTATGGTTATACAAGAGGAGCCGGAGCGTGAGAAACCATACACGCTCCGGCTGGTCTCATTAAGGGAGTGGAAAGCATGAGGAAGATGCACGCACTGTTGCTTAGTTCATTGCTCGTCGTAAGCGCGTGTACGCCCGTTTTTGACAACAGAGAAGAAGTCATACAAGAAACAAAAGATGAAAAAAATAATCAATCCGCCATCATCCCGAACTACAACATGTCGGAACAGGATTACCGGATGATCCTGACAGAGAGCAGCCCGAAGGTTTCAACCGCCCGTGCTGTGACGACGAACCAGATGGGGAACCGGATGGACATCGATGAATTCGAAAGCGGCCTGCGCCGTCATTCTAAAGAATACTTCGGTCCGGACAAATACTTCTTCCAGCCCGGCCAATACTTAGATGGAGATACGCTTCTTACATGGTTGGGGCGTGATGGAAACGTGCAGGTAGATGAAGATCAGGATCCGGAAGAAGTAGAAGATGGATTGAATCCTGAATTGAATGAGGACGAAGCAACTGAGGAAGATTTCCGTGAGAGCCCCCGCTATATTTCCAACATCATAGAACAGAATTACTTAGTTCGAAAAGACGAAAATAAGGTGGAACTGAGTGGGTTAACTATCGGAATTTCCTTACGAACCGTATATAATTTTACGGTAGAAGGAAAAAGCTTATCCGAAGATCATTCGACGGAGGAGCTCCTCAAAAAAGGGAAAGAATATGCGGATGAAATATTAGAAAGAATTCGGAAAAGAGAAGAGCTCAATGATGTTCCTGTCGTCTTTGCCTTATATGAAGAAGAGGAAGCGAGCTCGAAAGTTCCAGGTAAGTTTTTAAGTAAAACGTACGTCAAAGGGTCTGACATGACCATCAATGGTTGGGATCGTATCGAAGAAAAACACGTGCTGTTTCCTTCCAAAGAAGCAGAAGAGGATCACTTCGATGATTCACAGATCTTCTCGGACTTCAGAAAAGAAGTTTCTGACTATTTTCCGAACTTCGTAGGCATGATCGCCAATGGTTTTTACGTCAATAACGAACTTCGCGAAGTATCGGTTGAAATACCGATCCAGTTCCAATCCGAATCGGAAGTTGTCGGTTTCACGCAATATGTGTACAGTCTTGTAAACGAAATGTTTGCAGATCATTATAATGTCCAAGTGAATATCCACAGCATGGATGAACCGGAAAGTCTGATCGTCAAAAAAGCCGGTGAGCAGGAACCATTCGTTCATGTGTATGAATAATAGAAAGACCGCGCAGGAATATCCTGTGCGGTCTTTGTTATGTGAACCTTCTATTATCCAAGAGCGACATCCAGCGTCATCATGACAGCGAAACCAAGCATAAGACTGATGGAAGCCAAATTGACGTTCCCTTTCTCATGTGAACCATGAATGATTTCTTTAGCTACAACGAAAATCATTGCTCCTGCTGCAAAACTCAAAGCGTAAGGCAAAATCGGCTCAATGGCAATTACAGCGAGGGCACCGATGACAGCTGCTATGGGTTCCACCATGCCGGAAAATTGTCCGAACAGAAAGCTCTTCTTTTTCCCCATTCCATCACGATGAAGGGGCATGGATACGGCTGTTCCTTCAGGGAAATTCTGTATACCAATTCCAATGGCAAGTGCCACTGCTCCGGCTAGCGTGGCTTCGGTTCCATTAGAAGCTAATGCTCCAAACGCAACGCCCACGGCCAGTCCCTCTGGAATATTATGAAGAGTCATGGAAAAGACAAGGAGGGCGGTTCGGTTTTTAGCCTTCTCATCTTTAATATCATATAAATAACGATCCGTATCTAATGCAGGCAGCATGCGATCGATGACCAGCAATAATGCTCCACCTAATAAAAAGCCTACAGCAGCAGGGACCCATGAAGGAACAGGTCCTTCTGAAGACATTTCTATGGCTGGAGCTAGAAGCGACCAATAGCTTGCCGCAATCATGACCCCGCCAGCAAAGGCGAGCATACTATCAAGAAATTTTTGATTCGATCCTTTCACAAAAAAGACAAGAGAGGCACCAAGAGCGGTCATGCCCCATGTAAATAAGGTACCAATAAGGGCCTGTAGTACGGGATTTAACTCTTTTATAAGTTCAATCATAGTTACACACACCTCGGAATGAAAGTTTGATTTTTGCATGAAGGCAAAAAATATTGACATGACCATTTTATAGGCGTGTATCAAATTCGTCAAATATCCAAAGGTAGAGGTGAATAGAAGATTGGTTTTCATAATGAATGCGAAAATATGGTTTAGTAAGGAAACGAAATTCGACAAAAAATGATTAAAAACGAGCATTTCCAAGTATGAATCCAGTGGATGCCATTCAGTAGCCTACATATAATTATTTAACTTCAAATCCATCTCAATCGTTTGAACTAGAATCATAGTTACGATAGAATAGTTGTGGAAACGCTTAATGTGGTAATTTTCAAAATATTACATAGCGTCTCCCATTTTACTTTTCAAGGAGGCGGTTTTTTTATGGTAGTCCCTTACAAACACGAACCATTTACTGATTTCACAGTGGAAGAAAATCGGAAAGCTCTGCAGGCGGCAATCAAGCAGGTAGAAGCGGACCTTGGAAAAGAGTATCCTCTGATCATCGGCGGGGAGCGGATCATGACGGATGATAAGATCGAAGTTGTCAATCCGGCTAACAAGAAAGAAGTCATCGGCTATGTGTCGAAGGCGAATCAGGATCTTGCTGAGAAAGCTCACCAGGTGGCAGATGAGACATTTGACTGGTGGAGAAAAACGAAAGCGAAGTTCCGTGCGGACATCCTTTTCCGTGCTGCAGCGATCGTTCGTCGTCGTAAGCATGAGTTTACGGCACACCTCGTCAAAGAAGGCGGGAAGCCATGGAAAGAAGCCGATGCGGATACTGCAGAAGCGATCGACTTCATGGAGTTTTATGGGCGACAAATGCTTGAAATTGATAAAGGCGTGGAAATCAATTCCCGTCCGATTGAAAACAACCGTTTCCATTACATTCCGCTTGGAGTAGGGGTTGTCATTTCCCCATGGAACTTCCTCTTTGCCATCATGTGTGGAACGACGGTTGCCGCTATGGTATCCGGGAACACGGTTCTTCTTAAACCAGCGAGTTCGACTCCGATCATCGCATATAAGATGATGGAAGTGCTGGAAGAAGCGGGCTTGCCGAAAGGGGTCATCAACTATATCCCATGAAGCGGAAAGGAAGTCGGCGACTATCTTGTCGATCATCCTCGCACTCGTTTTATCAGCTTTACGGGTTCACGTGAAGTCGGTACTCGTTTATTCGAACGTGCTGCAAAAGTTCACGAAGGTCAAAAGTGGTTGAAGCGTACCATCATTGAAATGGGCGGAAAAGATACGATTGTCGTCGACAGCGATTCTGACCTTGAACTCGCGGCTGATGCAATTACGTACTCGGCTTTCGGCTTTTCCGGACAGAAGTGCTCCGCATGTTCGCGTGTCATTGCTCATGAAGATGTGTATGATGAGCTGCTGGATCGAGTCGTTCAGAAGACGAAGGAACAAGTGAACTATGGGGATCCAACCGATAACAGCAACTACATGGGACCGGTGATCGACCAGGGCGCTTACGATAAAATAATGAGTTATATCGGAATCGGTAAGGAAGAAGGAAGGTTGATGACAGGCGGAAAAGGAGATGACAGCAAAGGCTGGTTCGTCGCACCGACTGTTTTTGCCGACCTTGATCCAGAAGCACGTCTCATGCAGGAGGAAATCTTCGGTCCTGTGGTAGGCTTCACGAAGGCGAAATCTTTTGATGAAGCGATCAAGTTCGCAAATAATACTGAATATGGCTTAACGGGAGCTGTCATTTCCAACAATCGCGAGCATATTGAAAAAGCACGCGAAGATTTCCATGTTGGTAACTTGTACTTCAACCGTGGATGTACAGCAGCGATCGTAGGCTATCATCCGTTCGGTGGCTTCAATATGTCAGGAACCGATTCAAAAGCTGGAGGGCCTGATTACCTTATTCATCATATGCAAGGAAAAACAACGTCTGAAATGCTGTAATAGAACGACCAAAAAATCCCTTATTCACATGTTTGTGGAAAGGGATTTTTTTCTGAAATATGGAACATACTAATGCTGTCGGGAAAAGGGAACATTTCCCCATTTTTTTATGATCTCGAAAAATTTTTAAAATAAATTTTGTGAATGATTATCATAAAAATGTCACATATGTGTATTTTTATACTAAATTAACGAATAAAAATTCAATTATGACCTATTTACGCAATTTTTGCAATGTTCTTACAAAAGTATTATGATATAGTTGTACCTGTGTTTGGTTTTTTTAAGTCTTCGTGACTTAAGGACCATGCGTCGGTACGATTTGCATAGGATTGTATAAACCAACATTTGGGAGGTGGAAATGTGTTTGAACTCGCTACTGCAACATCAACAACCATCGCTGGAGCAACATGGTTCTGGTTATTTGTACCAATGCCAATTTTAATCATTTTATCCATCATTACACTATTCACTGAGAGGAGCGAATAATAAAACATGAGTACTGCTACGTTAATAACGTTTATTGTCTATTTAATCGGTATGCTTGGAATCGGTTTTGCCGCGTACCGTCTAACAAGTGATTTATCTGACTATGTCTTAGGTGGTCGTCGTTTAGGTCCAGGAGTTGCCGCACTATCTGCCGGTGCATCCGACATGAGTGGTTGGTTGCTACTAGGTCTGCCTGGTGCGATTTATGCTGGAGGGTTGTCCTCAGCTTGGATCGGTGTCGGTCTAGCTATTGGTGCATACTTAAACTGGCAGTTCGTCGCACGCCGACTTCGTGTATTTACGGAGATTGCAAATGACTCGATTACTGTTCCAGACTATCTTGAGAACCGCTTCCGTGATCACTCCCACGTGTTACGTGTCATTTCTGCATTTGTCATTCTTTTATTCTTCACCTTCTATACATCTTCCGGTATGGTTGCCGGTGCGAAACTGTTTGAAGCTTCCTTTGCATTAAGTTATACACAAGCTCTATGGTTAGGCGCAATTGTTACTATTTCTTACACTTTCTTAGGTGGATTCCTAGCCGTAAGTTGGACAGACTTTGTTCAAGGTATCCTGATGTTCTTTGCATTGATTGCTGTACCAATCGTTGCGATTTCTGAACTTGGTGGTTGGAATGCTGCAACAGACGCAGTAGCACAAATCGATCCATCTCACTTGAACATGGTTCAAGGTGTCGGTGCCATGGCTATTCTATCCTCCCTTGCATGGGGACTTGGTTACTTCGGTCAACCGCACATCCTTGTACGTTTCATGGCCCTACGTTCTCCTAAGGACGTTCCAAAAGCACGCTTGATCGGTATCGGCTGGATGGTTCTAGGTCTTTACGGTGCCATCTTCACAGGTCTATTCGGACTTGCTTACATCAACACTGCAGATGTAGCGGATCTTTCTACATTCAATGCAGAAGTGATGACAGAAGGCGGCATTCAAATGCTCGTCGACTCTGAGAAGATTTTCATCACGTTCTCTCAGATCCTGTTCCACCCGGTTATTGCAGGTATCTTACTAGCAGCGATCCTTTCTGCCATCATGAGTACCATTGACTCTCAATTGCTTGTATCTTCTTCTGCACTAGCAGAGGACTTCTACAAAGCGATTTTCCGTAAGAACGCTTCTGAAAAAGAATTGGTATGGGTTGGTCGTGCTGCTGTTGCCGGCATCGCCTTGATCGCCGTGCTTCTAGCAGGTAACCCGGACAGTACCGTTCTTGGTCTTGTATCTTACGCTTGGGCAGGTTTCGGTGCCGCATTCGGTCCGGTTATCATCTTGTCCCTATTCTGGAAAGGCATCACACGTAATGGTGCCCTTGCTGGTATCATCGTCGGTGCCGTTACCGTTGTTGTTTGGGGAGACTTCTTGAGTGGCGGAATCTTTGACCTTTATGAAATCGTACCTGGTTTCATCCTTGGTGGTCTTGTTTCCATTCTTGTCAGTCTTACTGGTCAACCACCGAAAGATATTGCTGAAGAATTTGATAAAGTTACGAAAATGTAAGAAATTCTTCACTACAAAATTCCCGGTCTTATGGCCGGGAATTTTTTGTTTTCTTAAAAGTTAATGAGGAATATCTAATTTCTATTTGTTGTTGGACCTAGGTCGTCGGAGAAAGGATATCTTTCCTGGGGTGTCCTTCTATAGCTATCTTTTCTAGACGAGTTCTACTGGTTCATTACATGGCAATCGAAGTCGGAGTTTTGAGATTTGCTACTACATATGGTGGTTGGGAAAACGGTGAGACTCCTGTGGGAAGTGCGTGGTAGATGAGACCCCGGAGAGCGTCAGCTCGAGGAGGCTCATCACTCGCCCACGGAAAGCGAACCTTTTTCCCAACCACCATAACCACCGACAAAAGTCTCGAAACTAACCCTTCCAAATAAGGGAGTTTTCACGATAAGACAGCGTCCTTCTGATGTGTTAAACTAAGAAAGGTGTATCCGTACGTTGAAAATGGATTCTGATATTTGGTATGATCATATATTATGTGAGATCGAAATGGAGGTCGCATTATGTCCAGAATTAGCAAAGAGGAAGTGAAGCACGTCGCGAATCTCGCGCGCCTTGCGATCACGGAAGAAGAAGCAACGACATTCACGAAGCAGCTTGATGACATCATCACGTATGCTGAACAGTTGAATGAATTAGATACAACAGGCGTCGAGCCTACGACCCACGTTCTTGACTTGAAGAACGTCATGCGTAAGGACGAGCCGAAGAAATGGATTTCTCAGGATGATGCACTGAAAAATGCACCGGACAAGCAGGATGGACAGTTCAAAGTGCCATCCGTATTGGAATAAGGAGGTTCGACGATGTCTTTATTTGACTATACATTACGTGAGCTTCAAGAGAAGCTACATAACAAAGAGATTTCCGTCACGGACTTAGTGGAGGAGTCTTACAAGCGTATCGAAGAAGTGGATGAAGAAGTCCAGGCCTTCATCACGCTGAACAAAGAAGCAGCGAAGAAGCAGGCGGCAGAGCTTGACCAGGAGCGCGGCAACGACGATGCGAAGCTTTTTGGTCTTCCAATCGGTGTGAAAGATAACATCGTAACAAAAGGACTGCGTACAACAGCAGGAAGCCAAATCCTGTCTAACCTTGATGATCCTTTGTATGATGCGACCGTTGTCAACAAACTGAATGACGCCAAGTCTGTTACGATCGGAAAATTGAACATGGACGAATTCGCGATGGGTTCTTCCAACGAAAACTCCAGCTACGCAGCGGCTCGTAACCCTTGGAATACCGATTACGTTCCAGGTGGATCCAGTGGTGGTTCTGCAGCAGCTGTAGCCGCAGGAGAAGTTCCTTACTCTCTCGGTTCCGATACAGGTGGTTCCATCCGCCAGCCAGCCGCTTATTGTGGTGTGGTCGGATTAAAGCCTACTTACGGCCGTGTGTCCCGTTTCGGACTAATCGCGTTCGCCTCTTCTCTTGACCAAATCGGACCGATCACGCGCAGCGTCGAAGACAACGCGTTCTTACTTGAGACGATTGCTGGTCATGACAAGATGGACTCTACTTCTGCCAACGTTGAAGTGCCGAAGTACACCGAGTCTCTGACTGGTGATGTGAAAGGTATGAAGATCGGTGTACCGAAAGAATACCTTTCTGAAGGGGTTTCTGAAGAAGTAAAAGAAGCGGTCAAAGCTGCACTTAAAGAATACGAAAAAATGGGGGCAACATGGGAAGAAGTTTCTCTTCCTCACTCCAAGTACGCACTATCTACGTACTACCTGATTTCGTCTTCTGAAGCATCAGCGAACCTGGCCCGTTTTGACGGTGTCCGTTATGGAAAGCGTGCCGAAGATGCGAAAAACATGCTCGACATGTTCATGCGTTCCCGCGCCGAAGGTTTTGGTGACGAAGTGAAGCGCCGAATCATGCTTGGAACCTTCGCGTTGAGCTCTGGGTACTACGATGCGTACTACAAGAAAGCCCAGCAGGTTCGTACGTTGATCAAGAACGATTTTGAAAAAGTGTTCGAAGACTACGATGTGATCATCGGGCCGACAACACCGACACCTGCCTTCAAAGTAGGGGACAAAGTCGACGATCCAATGACGATGTATGCGAACGATATTTTGACGATTCCGGTTAACCTTGCAGGTGTACCATGAATCTCGATTCCATGCGGTTTCTCTGGGGACGGTCTTCCGATCGGCCTTCAGATCATCGGAAAACACTTTGATGAAGGTACCGTTTACCGTGCCGCTCATGCCTTCGAACAGGCGACTGATTATCATAAACAACGCCCGTCCCTTGGAGGTGCGCGCTAATGAACTTTGAAACGATTATCGGACTTGAAGTCCACGTAGAATTGAAAACAGACTCAAAAATTTT
Source organism: Halobacillus litoralis (assembly GCF_020524085.2). NCBI lineage: Bacteria > Bacillati > Bacillota > Bacilli > Caryophanales > Bacillaceae > Halobacillus > Halobacillus litoralis. Next base: position 305,965 of record NZ_CP129016.1, on the reverse strand, counting down.
CAGCCCGTCTCCGAACATGTTCGGAGATGATCCGAATACGAACGTGAACCCGATCGACCTTGGGTACCGAGGTGTGCTGCCGGTATTGAACGAAGAAGCTGTCAACTTCGCGATGAAAGCTTCCATGGCTTTGAACTGTGACATTGCGACAGACACGAAGTTCGACCGTAAAAACTACTTCTATCCGGATAACCCGAAAGCTTATCAAATCTCCCAGTTTGACAAGCCGATCGGTGAAAATGGCTACATCGATATCGAAGTCGATGGCAAGAAGAAGCGTATCGGCATTACGCGTCTTCACATGGAAGAAGATGCAGGTAAGCTGACACACAGTGATGACGGCTACTCTCTTGTCGACTACAACCGTCAAGGTACTCCGCTCGTTGAAATCGTTTCTGAGCCGGACATCCGTTCACCGAAAGAAGCGTACGCGTACTTGGAAGCATTGAAAAACATCATCCAGTACACAGGCGTTTCCGACTGTAAAATGGAAGAAGGTTCCCTACGTTGTGACGCTAACCTTTCCATCCGCCCGATCGGTCAGGAAGAGTTCGGAACGAAGACAGAGCTTAAGAACTTGAACTCCTTCTCCTTTGTACAAAAAGGACTGGAATTCGAAGAGAAGCGTCAGCAGAAAGAATTGCTTTCCGGAGGAGAAATCCTTCAGGAGACTCGTCGTTACGATGAGCAGACGAAAGAAACGATTCTGATGCGTGTCAAAGAAGGTTCTGATGACTACCGTTACTTCCCAGAGCCGGATCTTGTACCATTACACATCGATGAAGCTTGGAAAGAACGCATCCGTGCCGAAATTCCTGAGCTTCCAGATGCTCGTAAGAAGCGTTACATCGAAGAACTGAAACTTCCAGAATACGATGCGATGGTTCTTACCAACAACAAAGAGCTTTCCGATTTCTTCGAAGAAACAATTGCCGAAGGAGCGGACATCAAGCAGGCATCCAACT